>CAYSLN010000218.1:2640-3863 GCA_964431825.1 uncultured Pirellulales bacterium
CCAGTTACGCCGAAGCACTCAAAAGGGCTTCGGCCAGTCCGTCGTTGCAGGCTGCTGCTAAATTCGGCATTGGGCTGTGCGAGGAAGAACTAGGTAACTTTGATAAGGCACAGCAAATATATCGCGACATCTCTGCAAGCCCTGACCTCGATGCTACCGTAGCTCAGGCCGCTGCAAAGAACCGCCTTAAAACGATGGCCGATTACGAAGCGAAAGTGGTCTTCAAGGCATCCCCGGCTAAGGTTGTGCCGGCACAGCCTGCTGCTTCGATGTTGCCGGTGGAAATAACACATATTGATACGAATCTCCCTGCTGAGGCAGATATGCCCGCTGAGGCAGATATGCCCGCTGAGGCAGATATATTCGAAGAGATGGATATTCCTCTCGATTTCAATGAGCCCGGCGGATAACTTACCAAGCAAAATGGTTCAGTCGCCAGACGCCAGTTTTAATCCGTTAACGCTTTACGTTGGACACTCAATCAAAGAGCGCAGGCTCGACAAACACCTCCACGGCCGGCCCGAATTGTCGGAATTCAGCCGGGTCATGGTCCAAAACATAATCAAACAGGGTGCTGTTACAGTTAACGGTAAAATTGTCAAACCTAGCTTTAAACTTAGCCCCGGTGACAGAATCGACCTGACAATTCCTGAGCCGCCGAGCAAAGAGATTCTGCCTGAGAACATCCCGTTGGATATTATTCACGAAGACTCTGATATAATCATTCTGAACAAGCAGGCTGATATGATAGTTCATCCGGCACGCGGCAACACCCACGGCACGCTTGTAAATGCCCTTGCTTTTTATTCGGATGAGCTGTCGAGCGGCCTGGGTGAGTTTCGACCCGGCATTGTCCATCGGCTGGACAGAAACACAACGGGTATTATGGTCGTAACCAAGAACGACAGCGCCCAGTGGAAAATCGCCAAACAGTTCGAGAACCGCCAGATAAAAAAGAGCTATATGGCTATTGTCCATGGCAGCCCTGAGCTGACCAATGACCGAATAAACGCTCCTCTGGGTATTAACCCAAAAGTAAGGGAAAAATACGCAATAAGGCCCGAACATGGCAAAGAGGCTATCACTTTTTACGAAGTTATCGAATCCTTTCGAGGTTTCTCTTTGCTGAAACTCAGGCCCAAGACCGGCCGGACCCATCAGATACGAGTTCACCTTGCATATATAAAGCACCCGATTGTCGCTGATGATATGTATGGCGGCAA
>CAYSLN010000219.1:0-3853 GCA_964431825.1 uncultured Pirellulales bacterium
CCGGCTTTGACAAGTTCCGGCTCGAGAACTTCCATCGCCATTTTCATTGCTCTCGCGGCGATGAGCACCTCCGGTATGTAAATCTCGTTCTTCTTGAAGCGACTGCCGACCACGTCCATACCGGCGATTAGTCCTTCGTCAAGAATACTCTTGGCTGCCATTCCCTCTTCAAGGGCCGCCTTGGTGATTGCCGCCGAGTTACTTTGGTCGCCTTTAATAACTGCTTCGGCTAATGCCTTCAAATCTGCCATCTAAACTCTCCTGAACCTCATTAAAGACCGTAAGCAGAAGTCTGTTCGGGGCCGACAAACACGAATCAACCTCTTTTACTTCTACGTCTCTCACAATCAAAATCCGGATTAGACATTATTTCACGATTAAGAGCAAGCAATAAGTGTGACTTTTTGGGTCCGAAAGCACCCGGCAGATACAAACACTCCCGTCGAGACTTCGATTTTTTCAGGCTTTTCATAACGATTTTTCTCTCAGCTGGTTGCAGATGGCTTTTTTATTTTCTCCCTTATATCACCTTGCACTGTTGAGCATATTGGCACTGTTATTACCTGACTATTAAATAAAACCGCACACTTTCTGCATCGATATAAGATAAATATTTGGTCCGAAAGATACCAAAAAAGCCGCTCAGACTTGGGTTAATTGGAGTGGTTTTTGTTGACAGAAAGGGTATTTACTTTATAGTATGTTACCTACAGGGACGATTATTAATAATAAGCTGTAGTTTTTGGCTGCAGCAGGAGGCTCAAAGGCTGTAGGAGGCGGCGAAAAACCACATATTTTGTAGTGTAGACCGGCTTTTTGGAGATATTTTCATGTTTAGGGGAAAAACTGTCATAGCAATTTTAGCAATAGTACTTTTTGTAGTTAGTGTCGGATTTACCCAGAGTCTCGAAGAGAACTTCAATGACTTTCTACACTACACAAAAATTGGCCGATTCGATTTAGCTGCTGGTTTCGCCCAGCTTATTCTGGAAAGTAGCCCCGATCCTGTGGAGCTGCTTGCCCTAAGTGAAGAAAATCCGGAAGGTTATGAGATATTATTAAAGGTCAACGAATCCAGACCTGACCCTGAACTGGCTGAACTTACTACAAGGATACTTGGAATTATTGAGCGGGGCAGATTCATCCGCCGGTCTGAGCCGCAAATTATTGTACAGGAGATAGAAAGGTTGAGCAGCACTACCCGTGGCCAGTTTATAGCGGCTAAGCGGCTTAAAAATGCCGGCGAATACGCGATACCGTTTATGCTTGATGTAATAGCTGACCACTCACGTGCAGATGAATTGCCGAATATTGTATGGGCACTTCCACAAATCGGTCGCTCTGCTATAAGGCCGCTTGCAGCTGCCCTGCAGACCGAAGATGTAGCGGTAAAAACAGAGATAATAAAAGCACTGGGAAAGATTGGCTATCCGCAATCACTGGCATATCTAAAATACATTGTCGATAAGGATGAGTCAGTCGAAATGCAGAATCTGGCGGCTGACAGCATCAGGCAGATTGACCAGCCGGCTATAGGAGTCTCTGCCGCCCAACTGTTCTTTTTGCTTGCTGAAAAATACTACTACCATTCCGAGTCTTTGGCTCCGGAAGGCAATGCTGATTCTGCCAATATATGGTTCTGGGACCCGAATGAGCAAAGGCTGGTTTGGAAAGAGGTTGACGGGAGTTATTTTAACGAACTTATGGCGATGCGGTGTTGTGAATGGTCACTCAGAGCGGACGAGGGATTCGGATGGGCAATAGGTCTCTGGCTCGCTGCATTTTTCAAGGCCGAGGCAACAGGTATTAGTATGCCCGATTATTTTGGCAACACCCACGCCGATGCGCTTGTCTACGCTACTATGGCAGGTCCGGCTTATCTGAATCAGGCACTTGCACGTGCCATTAAAGATAAGAACAACGATGTAGCACTTGGTGTTATAGAAGCATTAGCCACCACCGCAGGTGAAAAGTCATTAATAGGTCAGGTTAAGCCGTTGCTTGATGCCCTCTCTTTCGAAGATAGAGCTGTCAAATATAGTGCGGCAATAGCAGTAGCTGCAGCCGGGCCAAGACAAAAGTTTGCTGAAAGCAGACTTGTAGTTGTCAATTTGGCAGAAGCTATCGGGCAGGGTGCTGAGCCGATTAGCGACGCAAACCAGTGGAACCAGGACCTGGCCGACAGCTATGCCCTTCGCGCAGCACAGGCTATGCTTCAATTGGCTCTGACCAGAAATCCTGCCGTTGATTTATCTATAGCTCAGGATGCTCTTGTAAGTGCAACGAAGGACCAGCATCGGGAGATTCAGGTTTTTGCGGGTCGGATTTTAGCCTATCTCACTAGCCCCGGCGCCCAGCGGGCAATAGCTGAGATGGCTCTCGATGACAACAACGGCCTTGATGTGAGAATCTCCGCCTTTGAATCACTTGCTACCTCAGCTAAGCTAAACGCCAATATGCTCCCTGAGCCGATGGTTGATGCCGTTTATGAGATTATCAGTTCAGCCACCACTGACCCTGACCTACGTCTTGCAGCTGCTAATGCTTTTGGTGCGCTTAATCTGCCCAGCAGAAAAGTCAAGGACCTTATCCTCGATCAGGCCGGCAGTTAATTAAGGACCGAAAAGCAAAATCGCAGGAATCGCTGCTGTTTACTTCCATGTCACTTCCAGGTATGATACCAATAAAGTTTTTCTTTCCCGAAGTAGTTAAGCTAAAAAGCGAAAGATAGTTATGAGAACATACTTTGATTGTATTCCGTGCATCATCCGTCACACAGTCGATTCGGCGAGAATGACAACGAACGACCAGCAAGCTCAGGAGAAGATTTTGCGCGAGGTCTTGTCCATGGTCTGCAAGATGGATTTCAACCAGACTCCGCCGGTCATGACCCGGGAAGTTCACCGATTAATTCGCGAACTAACCGGTGTTGAGGACCAATATTTGGAGATAAGGAATCGCTTCAACAGCCTGGCACTTCAGATGTATCCCGACTTAAAAGAACGAATTGAAACTTCTGCGGACCCTTTGGAGACGGCGGTTCGTTTGGCGGTCGTGGGCAATATCATTGACTTTGGTGCCAACCCCACAGTGGAGCATAGTCAGATTGAGCAAGCTATTGCTCAGTCACTGACTCTTCCATTGGACATGGAGGCTTTCAGACAGTTAAGGAACTCTGCCGCCGCGGCAAAAGACATTCTTTACATTGGTGACAATTCCGGCGAAATTGTCTTCGACAGACTGCTGATTGAACAGTTGCCTTACCAAAAAATCACTTTTGTTGTCAGGGGCAGCCCCATTCTAAATGATGTAGTAATGGAAGATGCCCGCGTGGTCGGCTTGACCGACATAGTAGATGTTATCGATAATGGCTCGGATGCACCCGGCACTATTTTAGATATTTGCTCCGAGCAGTTTCGTCGCCGATTTGACGAGGCGGACCTGCTCATCGCCAAGGGCCAGGGCAATTACGAAACCCTGACCGGCGTCGAAAAAGAAATCTTTTTTTTGCTCCAGCCTAAATGTGCCGTTCTTGCCCGGCATCTGGACTGTGAAGTCGGCTCTTTGGTTTTAGTAAAAAATAAACCAGGAATTCGCGATTAGGAAAGTTTTCAATGCCAGTATTTGAATACAAGTGCGTCAATTGCGGACATGTGATGGAAATCTTGGAGAAAACCACAGCTGCTCGAAAGCATAAATGCGCAAAATGCAACAGTTCGAACTTACAGAAGCTGCTCTCTGGTTTTGCCGTTGGCCAAAGCAAGTCAGCAAGCCCGTCCTGCGACTCCTGTCCCACCAGCCCGTGTCCTGCCGGCACCTGCCCGTTGTCTTGATAACGAGCAGCGTAATTTTT
>CAYSLN010000220.1:0-3844 GCA_964431825.1 uncultured Pirellulales bacterium
CCGGACATCTGATGCGGATACTCGCGCACTCGCTGCTCCGGGTCTGCAATACCTACTTTTCGCAGCATCTCCACCGTATCCGCCCACGCCTTGCTTGTACTCTTTTTCTGATGCAGCTTTATAGCCTCGGCAATCTGATTGCCCACCGTGTAGACGGGATTGAGGCTCGTCATCGGCTCCTGGAATATCATGGCAATCTCGTTCCCTCGAACCTGCCGCATTTGTCTCTCACTCAACGCCAGCAGGTTTTGTGAAGACCCTTTGCCCTCAAAAGCGATTTCCCCATCGACGATTTTGCCCTGCGGAGCTGGAACCAGCCGCATAATAGACAGCGCTGTAACACTTTTCCCGCACCCGCTCTCGCCCACAAGTGCGAATGTTTTGCCTTTCTTTATCGAAAAGCCCACATCTTGCACCGCCTTTACAACGCCCTCTTCGGTGAAAAAGTACGTCGAAAGATTCCTGACCGACAGTAATGTCCCGTTATCATCCATACTTTCAAGCCTTACTGGATTCTCAACTTCGGGTCGAGCGAATCCCTTAGGGCATCACCAAAAATATTCAGCGTTAACGAAATAAAGAATATCGCCACAGTCGCCGCCGCCATTTGCCACCACACGCCCCGCGAAAGTTCTATCCTGGCATCATTTATCATCGCCCCCCAGCTTGGACGATTTGCCTCACCCAACCCTAAAAAACTCAAAATAACTTCCGCATGAATAAAAGCGACAAATCGCAGCGAAAAGTCAATAATAACAAGGTGAAAAACATTGGGTATCAGATGCCTGAAGATAATCCGCCGCTCACTGCAGCCATAGCTCCGGGCAGCCAAAACATACTCTCTCTCCTTGTGCTTGATAACTTCGCCTCGAATCAACCGACAAATACCCACCCAGCTCGTAAGCCCTATCGCCAGATAAACCGCCGTAATACCTGTCAGCTTATAACCAAAAAGAGTTTTATCCCGCAGCACAATGGCAAAAGCCAATATCAGCAGAATATACGGAATCGAGCTTAGCGTCGAATAAACCCAGACTATTATCTCGTCAACAAACCCTCGGAAAAAACCTGCAATGGCCCCCAATGGGACACCAATAAAAATACTGATAAACGAAGCGCACAACGCAACCGTCATTGATATTTTCGTACCATACAAAGTCTTTCGAAAAACGGACTGTCCGAATATGTCCGTCCCGAATATGTTTTCCGAGCTGGGCGGCTGATAGGAATCGCCCGTCTGCTTCGCCCATAGTGTTGGTGACACTTCCCAGTCCAGCAGCTCAGCCACATAGATAAATCCGGCCAACGAAAAATAAGCAACAATAATCACGAAGCTAATCATGGCCAGCTTGCGTCTTCGCAGCCGCCTTATCCCGTCGGCCCAGAGACTTCGGCCTTTCGGCTGCTTCGACACGCAAATTGTCTCTTCCGACTCACCCAAGACTAACCCTCGGATCGGCAAAGGAGTAACAAATGTCCGTTATAAGATTAAATATCACAAAAAGTATCGCGCTGATATAAGTCATCGCGTTTATAACAAAGTAGTCCCGGGAACCTATCGCCTCGACCATCAGATAACCAAGACCCGGAATGCCGAAGAACCTCTCCAGCAACAGAGACCCCAAAAACAAAAAAGGTATAGCCAGAACTACCCGCGTGATAATGGGTATCATCGCATTCTTCAAAACGTGCTTGAACAAAACGCGCCTTGGGCTAAGTCCCTTCGCAAAAGCCGTCCGAACATAGTCGCTTCGCATCTCATCGAGCATAACCGTTCGATAAAAGCGCAAGTTCCCTCCTATGCCCGCAGCTATGCCAATCAACACAGGCAACGCCACATACTGAGCAGTCGTCAAACCCGGCGAAAAGAACACTGGAAACAAACCCCACTTGTACGCAAAAAAGTACTGACCAAAAAGAATAAAGCTCAAATACGGTATGCTCATCCCCGCAACACAAATAACAACTGCCAGAACATCCCACACAGAACCACGAACAAACGCCACGAAAAGTGACAAGCTCACCGAAATTACCAGCACCCCGAAGAACATCGGCACCGTCAACGCTAAAGAAGGTCCCACACCACGTTTTATCTTATCGATAACAAGCTCTCTGTCGCGAGACCTGCCGAAACTAAACGTCAGAGCGCTCTCGAAATGGTTTATGAATTGGCTGTCCCACGAAAGAAAAAGTGGCTTATTAAGACCGTACTCCTCGCGAATCTCTTCGATTGTTTCAGGCGTCGCATTTTTCCCCGCAATCTCAATCGAAATGTCACCTCCAACAAGCGTAAATAACACAAAGGTAAGAAGCAACACACCGAATACAATCGGTATAGTGTATACAAGCCGCCTTATTATATATGTGGTCATTTAACCTTCTTCAAAAGCTCACTATATGCCGCCCGCTTCTTCAAGTCAATCCGACGGTATTTCCCCATGCCGTGCTGAAAAGCATGTTGCTTATAATTCTTATACCAATCATGTTGTAACCTGTAGATAACACGGTGGCACGAAAAAGCAGCAGGACAATCTTCCAAAACCATTAGTTCCATCTTTCTATAAAGCCCTTTTCTCTTCGGGTTGTCAGGCATTACCGCCACCTTTTCATACAACTTGTCATACTCGGGATTGAGATAATTAAATCTATTTGACCCGGGTGACCAATTCTTGCTGTAAAACATTGACAGGAAGTCCTCTGCATCGGGCATGCTCGCTATAACACCTGCAGTGAATATCTGCGCACTCCTTGTGTTCACCTTTTCTATGTATGTAGGCCAGTCCATGTATTGTACTTCCACTACAAGCCCCACTGCCTTCAACTGTCTTCCCAGAAACTGGCCGTACTGACGATAAAACGTGCTTGTCCCACCCATAGCTATTTTCAGTTCAGGCAATTCGCCGCCATGTATCTTCTCAGCTTCCTTGATAAGCTCCCTTGCCTTGTTTGGATCATACACTGCAAATCCCTTTTCCTTTATCGTTGGATCATATGAGTCCAGCTGCGGAGCTACAAAACCATGCGAAACGTGACCCAGCCCGCCATAAAATAGATCGATAAACTTCTGTCGGTCCAGGGCATAGCTTATCGCACGTCGGAGAGGCTTGTTCTTACCAAGCACAGGGTCCTGCATATTAAAACCAACCCAGAAAGTAGACGGCTCTTGAAAGGGGCTTAAGTGTATTTCTAACTGTTTCATCTTGTCAGTCAGCTCGCCATTTCCTAAAATGACTTCATCAAAATTATCTTTTTGCAGCGCCATTGCATCAAACTTACCCTGCAGGAACAAAAGCCAGGCAGGCTGGGATTCCTGAATGATAGTCCATACAATTCCATCAACTAAAGGCAGACGTTTCCCTGCATCATCGAGATAACCGGCTTCAGCATCACCGGGCTCACCCTCGCTCGGATAGAGTTCGATTCTGAAATTGGGATTGCGGACAACAGAGACATAGCTGCCCCGTTGCCATACCTTTAGCTTGAACGGTCCGGTACCAATCGGGTGACTTATGATATCCTTACCATAGAATTCAACCGCCTCTTTGGCCATAGGGGCAGTTGATGTATCTGCCAGGGCCGTACTAACAAATTGAGGCCATGGCCTTTTCAAGTCAACAACTAATGTGTAGTCATCAGATGCCTGCAACCCTTCCACGTCCCTCGAATAATCAACGTCCTCGCGGCTTTTACAGCCCTTGGTATATTCGCGGAACTCGTCAAGACCGACAATCTTGTCATCAAAAAGAGACCAGTTTTGACTTAAGTTTTTAATATCGGCAATTCTTTTAATAGAATAGATAAAGTCCTGTGCCTTCAATTCCCTGCCCTTGCCACCCTCAAAGCA
>CAYSLN010000221.1:0-3839 GCA_964431825.1 uncultured Pirellulales bacterium
ACATATATCGTCACACAATTAACCAAGAACCCCGGCACTATCTCATACATCCTCCCACTCAACCCGACCTTCTTCCACACTACTAATACCACCGTCCCCGCCACCATCCCCGCCAGCGCCGACTGCCAGCTTGTCTTCCTTGAAAACAGCCCAAATAGCACCAAAGGCCCAAATGCAGCCCCGAATCCACCCCACGCATACGCAACTATCCCCAATATTGTATCATTAGGACGCAATGCCAGTACCAACGCTATCACCGAGATAATAATCACGCATATCCTGCCCACAAGAATGACCTCTCGCTTCGTCGCGTTCTTTTTTATTGCTTTCTGATAGAAATCCTCCGTTAACGCCGATGACGATACTAATAACTGCGAATCTATCGTCGACATAATCGCCGACAAGATTGCCGCCAGCATTATCCCCGCCAGCCATGGGTGCATAACCTTCCCTATCATATAGATAAAGACCTTTTCATGCTCACCTTCCGCAACAGCCAAATTGTCAAACATGGCAATACCAACAAACCCAACAACCACTGCACCGCTAAGTGATATAAAAACCCAGATAATAGCTATGGTCATCGACCCGGCCAGCTTATTCACTGACTTAATGCTCATAAACCTCGCCAAAATATGCGGCTGGCCAAAATAACCCAAGCCCCACGCCATTGCCGAAATTATCATCAGCAGTGGAAAACCGTCTCCCTGTGCTATCAGCCCCCTCTGTATGCCCTTAGATGCCATAGCTTCGCTTATGGGCCCAATCCCTCCGACACTAACGTATGCCAACGCCGGAACAACTATTAATGCCACCAACATCAGCATACCCTGGAACAAATCGGTCCAGCACACTGCTAGGAACCCCCCTAAGAAGGTGTAAGCGATTATTATAAACCAACCTATGATTACCGCCGTCCCATATTGAACATTGAAGGTTGATTCGAACAGCTTCCCCGCAGCTACCAATTGTGCCGAAGCGTATATCGTAAAAAATATCAGTATTATTATCGCCGAAGTAACTCGCAGCAAACCCGTCGGGTCGCCAAATCGTGCCTCAAAAAAGCAAGGTAGCGTTATCGCATTGGTCTTCTGCGTATAAACCCTTAGCCGAGCCGAAACCAATTTCCAGTTCAAAACCGTTCCTATAAAAAGTCCTATAGGTATCCAGACATTGCCCATGCCTGCCAGGTAAATTGCCCCCGGCAGACCCATCAACAGCCAGCCGCTCATATCGCTGGCCTGTGCTGAAAGTGCCGTCACCCACGCCCCCATGCCACGTCCGCCTAATAGATAATCCTCTACAGTCACGTTTCTGCGATAAAAATAGAGTCCTATACCAAGCAATAGTATAAAATAGGCGATAAATGTGACCAACGTTGGAATCGGCATTTTCTTTGTTATCCCCGCTCAAATAGGGTCCCAGTCTCTGCTAATTCAATCAACCTAATACTCGAAAATGGGCTAAAATAATCCCCATTTTACATCGGATATGCGTTACTTTAAACATATTTTCCCTAACCTATCTCGGATGTGTACATTATAATACTGCTGGTAATTTTGATGAGCGTACAAGGAGACGGCTATGGCTGACGAAATCCTTGAAAGAATGAAAATTCACCTGCAAATTCGGTATTTAGCCTGCGGCTGTTGTCTAAAAAAGATTTTCTCGACATGCAGACCTTAGTCAGGTATACTTTTGTAACGGTTGTCAAAATAGGATTTTGAACAGCGCTAACTAATTGGGGAGCATGGACCAATGGATTACAGAAGAATCATTCCTTGTCTGGATGTAAAAGATGGCCGATTGGTTAAAGGCATCAACTTTGTACAGCTAAAAGATGTGGGTGACCCTGCAGAAAGTGCTGCTATTTATAGCCAGGCGGGAGCGGACGAATTAGTCTTTTTAGACATTACCGCAACCATTGAAAAAAGAAAGACACTTCTCGATGCCGTAAAAAGAACCGTTCAGAGAATTTCGGTTCCTCTGACTGTCGGTGGAGGAATAGGCAGTTGTCAGGCAATTAAAGAATTGCTTGATATGGGCGTTTCAAAGGTCTCTGTCAACACTGCTGCTGTGCGCAACCCGGATTTTGTCAGCGAAGCTGTCAAGGAATTCGGCGGCGATAAAATTACCGTCGCCATAGATACATCCACCAACTCACAACTGCCATCCAGATTCGAAGTCATAGTCACGGGTGGCACAGCCGGCACGGGGATTGATGCCGTCGAATGGGCAGAAAAGGTTGAAGATTTAGGTGCCGGGGCGATCCTACCCACAAGCATGGACACCGACGGCGCACAGTCCGGATATGATATTCCAATGACCAGAGCAATAGCTGATGCGGTCTCTATACCTGTAATCGCATCAGGCGGAGCCGGGACCCTCGAGCACTTGTATGAAGCTATTGTTGATGGCCATGCAGATGCTGTTCTCGTGGCCTCGATTGTCCACTTTGGCAAGTACACTATAAGGCAAATGAAAGAGTACCTGGCCGAACGTCAGATACCTGTGAATCTCTGAATCGCGTATCTTATCGCCCCAATGCCCTTGTGCTCTTAGGTCCTTATGCGGGAAAGACTTGCTTCCCGACATTTTCTAAAAGTCGCTATGTAAATTGGCCGATAGGAGGAGGGTGCAAGCCCTTATCAAGTTTTTTACGAGATGGCATGGCGATGTTTGGCAAATTCAAGAAAAAGAAATTGGCACTGAAGCCCGAGCTGTTTACTGTCTGCTGGTATCCGAGTAGTAAAAGCTATCTCAATATCGGCAGCCGGAAAGTAAAGCTGCGGCAAATGCCACCCTTGATGGTACGCAAGCCTGAGTGGCGACAATAGTATCTTTCATCCGTTTTTAACCACCCAGTTTTCGAAATACATGATATGGTTACCCAACCTCCCATTCGAATCGAACTTACTTTGCGTTACCACTTTATCCGCTGGAGTTCCCGCGTTTTCTGGTGATTAGTCATGCCGAGAGCCAGCGAAGTTATCGTTATAAAACCTTCCTCCAGTGATGTTGTATCGGTTGGTGTCTCGTCGATACGATGAGAACCACCGGCCAGTTGATATACGGTTTGACCCTGCTCATTTTTCTTGCAGATATAGTGCTCATCGAAACCTTTACTTGATTGGGGTACAACCATTATGCCTTTCGGCTCGCCCTTTGATAGTTGCGGTATGTTGATATTTATTACATTGCCGTTTTCAATCGGCATAAGTTTTTTCAGTATTTTTATGCAGTAATTGGCGGCCTTATCGTAATCCATTTGCTCTTCGGCAACGAGGCTCATTGCCACGGAAGGGACATTTAAGAAGGCTGCTTCCATTGCTGCAGCAACGGTGCCGGAATAGTAAATGTTTACCCCTGCATTTGCACCGTTGTTTATCCCTGCAACGAGCAGATCTATGGGCTCCTTGTGTAATTCCATTACCGCTAATTTAACACAATCGGCAGGGGAGCCTTGTACGCTAAAGCCCGTGAACAGACCGTTAATATCAACCTTATTGCACACCAGCGGCTTGGAAAATGTAACGCTGTGGCTGGCGCCGGAGCGACTCTCCATTGGAGCAACTACCGTCACATCTCCCATCTTGACAAGCTCTTTATAAATAGCAGCTAAGCCGGGTGCGAAAATGCCATCGTCATTTGCAAGCAGTATCTTCATATCTTTATTCCCAAAAGTTTATTGTAATCGATAAAAGAGCCTGCGTCAATCCGCCTTCGCGAGAGGTTCGAAGCCACTTCAGCGGTGTCCCTTGACAGCTTCACTGCTGGCCCTACCAGTGGCGTATTTAGCCCCACGTTCCACGTGGGGTTGCAGACGTGAGGAACGCTTT
>CAYSLN010000222.1:0-3825 GCA_964431825.1 uncultured Pirellulales bacterium
AATTTCCCCCTCGCGTTTGGTTAAAGACTCGTTGGGCTTGATGTTAAAAAGAGTGTTTTCCAAAAGTTCGTCTATCTTTGGCCGTTTGGTGCTTGTGGCCGCTGTATGACTGAGATTTGAGCGGCTTGGCCGTTCCCTCGATTTCTCCTCGGCGAATGCAGCACTTTCCTGCTCCAACAGTCCTGATCGCTTGGCCATTATACCGGACCTTGTTAATATTATTTCACCGCTAAAAAACAGCGCGCAACAATTGTCACCTGCTTCTACAACAATTCTCGAAGGTAAGAGCTTGAACTTAAGAATTTTGCCGCAAATATTACAAAAAAACACAAATTTGCCAGAAAATCCTAAAGTATTTGCAGAATATAACGAAAAATATAAGAAGAAACGTATCGTTATTTGGCGCAAACGTGACTAAAAATGCGGGGAAAATATCGTTAAAACCAATTTTTAGACGAATTTGCGGCTAAACTATCACGATTGTCCCCCTAAAATCCCAAATAACGTTCAAATAACCTTCAAAATCGGCCTGATAAATGGCAACATCACAAACAGATGCCAAATCACAGACAATAGAATTGTCAACAAAGGCGTTTGAAGCCTTCTGTAAAGACATTTCCGGCATGTTTGGCGTTGATATGCAGTGCAGCCAGCAGGAGTCCTGTACCGAGACTGTCAAAGGACTCAATAAAAGATTTAAAAAGCTGGCAGCAGTCAATTCCATTAAATCCGAAGGCACTTTAGACGGGAACTTCCAAATAGTGTTTGACAAGAAGGGCTTATTTACACTGGCTGGTGTCATATTTAAGCTGCCCGAGCAGAAGATTCTGCAGAACTGCAAACGGGGCTCAATCAAAAAGGCCGAGGATATGAGTGATGCCATTGGAGAGGCCGGTAATATGCTCGTCGGTTCATGGGACAGGATCTTCCGCGAAGGATTAGAAGGGCATGGCCACTTCGTACAAACCAATACATTCATCGGAAATCCCTGGGACAGTCCGGAAGAAAAAATAGGCTTGGCCGGTGATGAGGAAGTTTTGTTTGCTCCTTATGAAATGACAATCGGTTCTTACCCTACTTTCAATTGCGGCGTTATTTTCCCGAAAACCATCTTCGCTGAAACGTCTGTATCAGATGCCGAAACAGTCGCTCCTGCAAACGAAAAAGGTCAGGAGGAACCAGAAGACCCACAAGATGCTGCTGAAGAGGCCAATCCTGGAGAACCCGATATGACCGGCGAAAACGATAGTGAAGAATCTGAATCAAAAGCCCCTGTCGATGAAGAAGCCGTTGACAGCGAAGACAAATCTACTGAACAGCCGGTTGAAACTGAGCAGGAGACTTCTGACGAAAGCCAAACGGAAGCTGAAGAACCTGCTCAGCAAGCCGAAAATGTCGCAGAACAATTGCCTGAAGCAGCCACTGAGACAAAAGCTGACGACTCTGATATAGATATAGCAGCTTCAGATAATGCCGTTGAGACAGAACAGCAAGAAACCGCTGAGCCGAGAGAGGATATAGAATCAGCCTCAGGCCCTGTTTCCGAAACTATACAAAGAATGACGCAATCTTCGGCAGATTTGCCAGGCGGAGCCGGCCTGGTATCTTTGGCAATGTGTGCAGAAGATGTTATGCAAAAAGAGGTTCTTTGGGGCAATGCCGATGACAGTGTGCAGCAGGCCCTGACAAGAATGCAGCAGGCGGATGTCGGCTATATGATGGTGGGAGCAGACGATATGCTCGAGGGTATTGTGTCGACATTTGATATAACCGCGGCCCTTAGTGTGTATCTTAAGCCGATGTTTGCCAAATGGCGCAGGCCGATAGATGATGCTACGCTTCAAATCAAAATCAAATGGATAATGACCAGGCCCGTCAGCACTATAAAACCGGACACCTCGCTTACAGAAATAATGGAAAATATGCGCCAATCTGGGTTGCGTTGTTTGCCTGTGGTCGATCAGCAGGGCAAGGTGGCTGGTTTGGTAACGGTATTTGATATCTTCAAAGCACTGCTGAATACCGACTCTGGTCTTGCTACCGTAGGCAAGACACCCCAGGCACCATCGCTGGCATAATTATTATATACGGCATTAAGCAGCACCTTTCAACTATCATACAATTGTCTTGATTTACTCTGAAAAAGTCCATCTGATATAAATCCAATTTAACACTTCATCATATCGTTTGTTGATATTACCGTGAAAATACCACGGGTAGTTAATGATCTTCTGCCGAATATCGCTCATATCACGTTTTGGGCCAGCCAACGTTTCGGTTCCACGGTTCGCTTCAAGAAAGAATAGACATGTCTTGTTTGCAACCAAATTGCTTATGCCGAATGCAGAATCAGGCGTGGATTTGGCTCCCTGTGTCCCAGAATCCAGCACTGGTGAATAATCGGTTATGAATATACGACTATTGGGATCTTTGGGCAGAAACAGGGAATTATGGGCCGGAAATTTAGCACTTACCCTGGAACGTGCTTTATCGACTTGGTTCAGATGGATCCTGAACCAGGTCAGTAAAAGCTGGTGGTCGATACAAAGAGGGTCGGAAAATAAAAGTTGCGCTTTAGTTTGAGATTGAGTACAATCCGGTCTATATCGTGGGAGCTGAGCCGGCATCAGAAGGGCAGCCATAAACATGTGGTTTACCAACGGCATGAGTGAGTATGATGTAATGGTCCTTGCAGGGCATTCGAGTTTTGCCACAACCCATGAATTTTATCTGGCAGTAGCGGATGATTTAGTGGGCCGTGCTAGGTGGGCAACTACCCGGAGTATCGGCGAAATCTGTTGCAAGTGTTTTTTGAGCTCTGGGAAGGATTGACAGTGCGTGTAGGAAGTTGTTATATTGAAAGCAGTTAAGGCTTAAAGCACCCGTAGCTCAGCTGGACAGAGCAACGGATTTCTAATCCGAAGTTTCGTTTTGTAAGTGCTTGTGGCAAAAGCACTAACGCTTGCAAAAATAAAGACTTATGAAATTGATGTTAAACCAAAGTAGCACCAAGGTAGTACCAAAGGTGCAAGTTTGGGACGCGTGGTTCGGTTCACACGGTATTATTAAAATCTTTAAAATACTATTGACTGCTTGATTCTGGCGATATATTTATGTCACGTGTCAGCCTGCTGGACTCCCAGTCTCATTGGAGGGCCGTCATATTTAACAGAAAGACATCATTTTCCCGGAGATTTAAAACTTGAGAAAATACCTGGTGAGAACTCACGGTAATCATCTTTTGTGAAATCGGTGACCCATCGTTGAGTTTCTGTATCGCATGGACCTCTTGCCGGGTGAGTTGCTCAGGTCTCTTCAAGTCAAGATAAGTCGCATAGGGATCGTTCACACGATAGCCCACTTGATAGACTTCCAGCAGATAGTCGCCTTCAGGTATACCTTTGATTGTGACCTCAACCTTGCCTTTCGATTTCGCCGGCAAATCTCGGATGTAATAATCCTGATTGTTGACAGAATCACCAGGAAGTGTGTTGGTAAAATCCCAAAGCAGAACCTGTATGTTTCCTTTTTCATCTTTGCATGCCCAAGAAGAAGAATCGGTATTCATCAACTCTGTATTTCCAAGTTTATTTATGAACCTGTAGGAATAGAAAGCAGGTTTGTTGATGGATTGGTAATTTAATAAACCAAAACCGCCATGAAACGGTGTAAAGCGCGGTCAGGGTTCTTCAAAAATATCTGTGAACACCCAATACGACATTGAATTCGCTGCATCTCCAACCTGTTTAATTTTTTCAAGCACGTAGGCAGCTTGATGATAACTATCGTGTATCGGATCAGCAGGCGTGTATGAAGAACTCCATT
>CAYSLN010000223.1:0-3811 GCA_964431825.1 uncultured Pirellulales bacterium
AGTTACCGCCCCCGTCGACGTTGGTGGTTATCATATAAAAGGTGCCGTCGTGATAACGAATTGTCGGTGCATATATGCCGCCGGAGGCCCTCATCTTCTCCAGCGGCAACTGGCTCTTGCGCGTCAGGCAGTAGCCGATCAGGCGCCAGTGTACCAGGTCCTTGCTGTGGGATACCGGAACACCCGGGAAGTATTCAAACGTGCTGTTTACCAGGTAGTAATCGTTACCCGCGCGGCAGATGCTGGGATCCGGGAAGAAACCCGGAATGACGGGATTGTTAAACGTTCGCATCGGCTTTGTCGCACAACCTAAGGCACAGGCCAATACTAGGAACAACATCATTCCCTGTTTTAACATAAACTGATACATAAACTATATCCTTTCTCCAAAACCAAGCAAAACCCTATGTCATACAAAACCTATCCCCTAGATAATTATTTACTATTTTCAACAACCTTTATGACCGCATCAAAGGCCGGCTTGGGTTGATAGTGACTATCAAATAAGAGGGGTGAGCCCGTGATCCATGAGGTGGCATCATAAACACCCCAGAAAGTCACCCGGGAGATGTCCTGCTGGTTTTTAACAAACACTGAAAACAATTCGGCATACTTGTCTGCCAGTTTCTGCTGTATCTCAAGAGACACGTCATTGGCATCCTCCGTGCCCCGTCTGCGTACGCGGCTGATATCTGCGCCTCGATATCCAGAGGCCTGGGTCCTGATGTCTAACTCGGTTACCATGACCTTTACCCCGGTAGCGGCCAGTGCCTTAATACTGTATTCAAGCGATTCCGGGCTGGGATAATCCAAGCCCCCATGCAACTGAATACCAACACCATCGATTCGGAGCCCTTTGGATTTGAGGTATTCCACGATTTTAACCGCTCCGTCGCATTTTTCCTTTTCCGTATCCAGGCTGTAATCGTTGTAATATAATTCGGCGTCGGGATCGGCCTCATGGGCATATTCAAATGCCTTGGCAATGAAATCATACTGCTTTTCCTCGTTTCCTTCGCTAATGATCCGCTTCCACCGGCTGTAGCGCACGGTGCCGTCACTCTTCAACGCCTCGTTCACCACATCCCAGCCCTTCACGCGGCCCCGGTAGCGACCGACCACGGTCATGATATGCTCCCTCATCCTGTCCAGTAGCGCTTCACGATTCAGGAGATTTTTATCATCGTCACGATACACCCAGCTTGGGCACTGGGCATGCCAGATAAGGCAATGTCCAATGGGTACTATGCTATGCTTTTCACAAAATTCCACAAAACGATCCGCCGGCTCCCAATTGTATTCATTAGGTTTGGGATGGATGCGGGACCACTTCATATCATTTTCCGCGGTGGCGGTATTAAAGTGCCTGATTGCAATGGCGGCGGCATTAGGGTCTTTGCCCGAGACCAGATCACGGTTAAGAGCGCCGCCGATCAGGAAATGTTCCGCGAACACATTTTTGAGTGTAGGTTGAGCATCAGAACCGCCGTTAGAAACGGCTGTCAGCAACAGAACCATACACAAAGTGGTATAAATCTTTAATTTGTACAACTTCACGCCGGTGCTCCTTCTGCCTCAGGTATATCAAATTCGTACCTTTTGCGACGTTCGATTAGCTCATCCTGCATTTGCAGTTCCATACTCTTGTTGATCTTATAGAAGAAAAGCACAACGACGCCGACGAAGAAAGGTATGGCCGGAAAGATACTCACCATCAGGCGAATACCGCTCAGGGCAGTAGCGGTTTGTTCGGCACCGGCGACATATCCGAACAGCGTAAGAAGCCATCCGGAGATGAAACCACCGAGAGCGAGACCGAATTTCAAACCGAAAGTCGCAGCGGAGAACGTCATACCGGTTGCGCGACGGCCGGTCTTCCATTCAGAATAGTCGGCACAATCAGCCATCATCGCCCACAACATCGGTATTGTCGGAGCATAGGACAAAGAAATCAGGATTTGAGTTGCGAAAATCAGGACGATGGCGCTCGGTGGCAAAAGGAAAAATAAAGTGGTAAAGACTGCTGTCAGGAACAAACACAAGGTGAAGGTGTTGCGCTTCCCGAAACGAAGAGCAAGCGGCTTGGAAAGGAATATACCGGCAATCGTGACGAGCATTCCGGACAGATTAAACCAGCTAAAGAGGTCTTCGCGTTTTACATAGTATGTGAAATAGTACAACGTAACCGAGTATCGAAGGGCCAGATAAATGAATATAAAAATAGTCAGTAAGAAAACAGCTTTCCATGGTCCGTTCTTCATAAGGTCCGCAATGTCCTGTTTGAGGGATGTCTTCTGCTTCGGGTCGGGTTTCACACGTTCCTTTGTGGAGAAGAATGTGATAAAGAAAAATATCACAGCAAGGGTACAAAAAATCCCCATAGCGTATTGGTAGCCCTTGGCCTGATTAACGACCGATACCTCATAGGACAAAGAATCCTGATCCGGATCTTCAAAGTACTCAGACAGGCGAATTTTAATAGGTTTGGACTCGGAGGAAACTGTTCTTGAGTCTAAGGGCTCAGCAAGGAATGGGGGCATGTTAGCACCGGTCTTAATGATAACCGGAATGACCACAGAACTGAGGCCTCCCTTTTGGTTATTTGCCGATACCTTAATTTGGGTTTGGCCGGTTTCCATCTCGGTAAGGACCAACTGTTGATCTTCTATTTTTGCACCTAAGATGCCTTCGTTATCACATTTGACGGTGTAAACAAGAGTATTACCACCATCAGAGAAAAAGTCGGAGAGATTCAACCGATATTTTTTAAAGCCCTTATCAAGAGCAATTTCAGGCTTGCTTTTGAAGACTTTAGGGGCTGAACTCCCCGGAACCCGAACAGCCAGCGAGAACTGACTGTTCACGGCACTTTTCAATCTGTCATTGGCCGTGACGGTAACGCCGGTAACACCGATACCTACTTCAGTGAGCTTAAGTTTATTTTCCACTACTTCGGCTTTCGCAATACCTTTGTTATTGAAGCCTACCTTGTAAGTGAGTGGGCCGTATCTGCCGGGGTTAAACACGGGGGAAAGGTCTATGGTATATTGTCCAAAACCTTGTTCAAGCGCCAAATCGGAAAGAGGTGTTTTCAGCACAGGCATTTCGGGTTCGGGCTCGGTAACCTTTACGAAAAAGCTCTCTTCTGTAGCAGGATTGTGCTGATCGTTTGCGCAAATGATAATTTTTGCCGAGCCGTGACCGTTAGGGTTAATTGTAAGCATGTCGCCGCTTATATTACTTTGCACAACAGACCGATTATCAACCCCGAGTTTATCCACCAATGGGATAGTCAAGGTCTGGATAGCAAGAGTGGCAAGCATAGCAAATATAAAACGGTATGAAGCAAGGCCGGTCCGCTCAATTGAGTCTCCTGTGAGGACGCCGGTCAGTGCAGAATAGGGGATATTATTGACGGTATAAACCATCATCAAAAGGTTATAGGTTATAAAAGCGTATATGATTTTGCCTGCAGTGCTGAGGTTGGGGGTGGTAAAGGTCAGAACGCCGATGATACCGAAAGGAATTGCCGTCCATAAAACCCACGGACGGAACTTGCCCCAGCGCGTGTTGGTGCGGTCGGCAATTGCGCCCATCATCGGGTCATTGACCGCGTCCCATATCCTCGTAATAAGAAACAACGTCCCTGCAACCGCAGCAGAGATACCGAATACATCTGTATAGAAAAACATCAGGAACATAATGACCGTCTGAAAGATGAAATTGGCGGCACTATCTCCCAAGCTGTAACCGACCTTCTCTCTAATCGAAAGTTTTTGTGTCTCAGAATGCATGGATAACTCCTTTACTT
>CAYSLN010000224.1:0-3799 GCA_964431825.1 uncultured Pirellulales bacterium
AAAAAACTTGATAAAGTAATTAATGAAAATGCACTGCGGTCACTTAACAAAATTCCCGACAACTATTTCGATTGTATAATACTATTTGATGTCCTGGAGCACTTGCCGGATCCATATTCTTTGCTACGTTCGCTCAAGGCAAAACTCGTAGAGAAGGGAGTTGTAGTTGCTTCGCTGCCGAACATTAGATACTATCGAACCTTTATTGATTTCGTAATACACGGTAGCTGGGATTACAAGGATCACGGCGTATTGGAAAAAAATAAATTAAGGTTTTTTACCCATAAGAGCATTGTTAAAATATTTAACCAATTGGGTTTTGAAATTCTGAAACTGGAGGGGATACACCCTACTTCCAGCCGGACTTTCAAAGTATTAAACATGATTTTGTTGAATTCTCTTTCTGATGTGAGATATAAACATTTTGCTGTTGTAATCAGACCAAAACTTCATGAAGTATAAGTTAAGACTTTCAATTATTGTCGTCAGTTGGAACGTGCGCGAGGAGCTGGTCAGATGCCTGCAATCCATAAGAGAAAACCCGCCCTGTGATGAGTTTGAGGTAATCGTAGTTGACAATGCGAGCACAGATGGAACTGTCGAGGCAATCAGAAGTAATTTTCCCAATGTAATTGTAATTGCCAATAGTGAAAATCGTGGCTTTGCAGCGGTCAGCAAGACCATAAATTTGAGCGAGAAGGCTTCGGTGTCCGTTGTTGACAGGATCTTCAAATTAGCTTACCAACTTGGCTGTAAGGGTGTAACAGTTTATCGCCGGCA
Source organism: uncultured Pirellulales bacterium (assembly GCA_964431825.1). Lineage (GTDB taxonomy): Bacteria > Planctomycetota > Phycisphaerae > Sedimentisphaerales > Anaerobacaceae > CAYSLN01. Next base: position 781 of record CAYSLN010000224.1, read on the forward strand.
CAACCGAGAAAGCGTATAACCGATTTTATGCGATAAATAGACACAACTAATGGATAAGGGGCAGTTAGTCCCGGGGATCTGCTATGGCGGGAAACCCAGTAGAATCGAATTTAGCGGACATGTCATATAAGATTGACGGTTACTACAGTGCCGCCAGGAAAGAGATGCTCGTTTATATCCCCGAGTGTACAAGAACGATTCTTGAGTTTGGGTGTGGCGTTGGAGGATTCTCAGCTTTAGTCAAGGAAAAACTCGGTACTGAAAACTGGGCTGTTGAGATAGACACACAGGCAGTGGCCGAGGCAAGGGGATGAACGTTTTATCAGGGACACAGGAAAAGAGTATATCGCCACAGGTACAAAATTGTTAGTTAAATTAGAAGTTTGGGTTGCTCGAAAATTTTTTTACACTTTTATGAGAACAGAAAAGGTAATGAGATGAGAATATTAATGATTTCGCATGGGATTTACCCTTTTGATGGAGTAGGGGGTGTAGAGCTTTACACATCTGAAATGAGCCACTTTCTCTCTGAAGCGCACGAGATTACAGTGATGGTCTTCAAACCACCCTCTTCATTAGGTGAAGAACTTTATAGACGTCAGGAAGTCGGGAAGGTAAATTTGATTTGGGTGCCCGGATCACGGGCACGGGATCACGTGCCTCATGATAGTTTTAACTCAAATCAATTTCGGGCCTTTTTGCAGGAAACAACACCAGATTTAATTTACTTAATGAGCCCATACAATTTTCCATTTAAACTCATTGATGAAGCTCGTTCTCTAAAAGTGCCGTGGGTTGTGCATTTGCATGACTTCTACCTAATGTGCCAACGTATTCAACTTTTGCATCGAAAGGGCCATTTGTGTAACGGCCCCAAAAAGTGGCGATGTGTTTTATGCCAAAACAAATTATCACGTCCTAAAAAGATATTTTTGAATTCCGTGAGATTCCACGATCGCCTCGAGAATGCTCGAACTATAATTACCGAAGCACAGGCTGTGTTGTGTGTATCCCGAAACATAGCGAAATACTATAAAAAATTAGGACTCAGAAACGAAAAAATTATTATTGTACCTCCTGTGTGGAAGAAAGAGGTGACCCTGCAACATAGAGAAAATCAAGCTAATGATGTTCTTAGAATAGGTTTTTGGGGTGGCGCATCAACATCGAAAGGAATTAAAGTTCTATCTGAGGCATTGAAACGTGTTAATAGCCCTTGGAAACTCAGTATTTGTGGTTTACAAAAGGAAAAGTCGCGAGCTAAGGCTCTTCAGTTGTTCAAAGGTATGGAGGAGCGAATTATATTACAGGCTCCTTTTACCCCTAATATGCTGGATGAAGTTTGCGCAAGTCTTGATGTATTGGCAGTTCCTTCAATCTGGCCAGAGACTTATGGTCGTGTAGTAGATGAGGCAACTATGCGAGGAGTAATTGTTATAGCGTCAGATATAGGTGGAATGGTAGAACACCTAGTGGACGGAATAAATGCATTTGTTGTTCCGGCAGGTGATACTACAATGTTAGCAGAAAAAATCTCCTTTGTAGCGGGCAATATAAAAACTTTACGTCAATCGATGCGATTCGGCCATATATTATTGCGTGAGGGAAATTACAGTGAAAAAGTGCTTGAAATTCTGGATTCTATAGCCCAAAAACAGTTCTTGGGCGGTTTTCTTTTTGAATATGAGCCCGAGATACTCCGAATCTGTAAAATAACAGGGACATCTCGTGACGAGGCAGAGCAACGTTTGCTTAAAGAACTGCAAAATCCAGGAAGCACGGTAAATTCAGCTTGGCTGGCTGCCGGTCCACCCAAAAATGAAACTGAGATTAATGATTTTTACCGATCTAATGACGCTTACCTTTATGATTTAGTTGTTGCCCACTCTATGTGGGAAAGAAAACAGTGGCGTAGAATAGGACTCTCAGAACTAAAGAAACTTGGTTGCAAATCAGTTATGGACTATGGTGGAGGCATCGGCACGGATAGCTTATTTTTTGCTAAAGCAGGCTTTATTGTAACATATTACGAGCCGAATGAAATTCTTTGCAAGTTTACGGAAGACTTTGCATGTTCAGAAAAAATAGATTTGAGAATATGTCTAAAGTTACAAGAGTTGCCAAGCAATTCGTTTGATGCTGTTTACTGCACAGAAGTTCTCGAACACGTTGTAAATCCTAAACAACTACTGGAGGATATTCGTTACTTCCTCAACGCTAAAGGGTACCTAATAGTCACTGAGAGTTTCGGGAGCATCGGGGAGCGATTTCTTACTCATCTACCCGAGAATGTTATTTACAAGAATCAGCTTAATAAGCTTGCAAACCAGGCAGGGTTTAGTCTGCATAAAAGTTTGACAATACCAGGAAACCAAATGTATATCTTTAAATGTAATTGAGAGATGTCCCTACCTAAAATTTTATATGGCGAATCTGCGTCTTTCTACTTATACAAGCAATAACGGGACAAAAGAGGAATGCATCACGCGAAGCTGTCTATCATAATAGTAAGTTGGAATGTTAAAGAAGACCTGGTCAGGTGCCTGCGATCCATAGGGGAAAACCGCCCTTGTGAGAGCTTCGAGATAATTGTGGTAGATAACGCGAGCGCAGATGGGACAGTCGAGGCAGTCAAAAAGGACTTTCCGGAAGTAATAATAGTTGCAAACAACGAGAACCGCGGATTCTCGGCTGCAAATAATCAGGCAATAAGAATTTCAAAAGGAAAATATCTTTTGATATTAAATCCCGATACGATTGTCCATCAACATTCGCTGGACGCCCTCGTTGAGTTCATGGATCGAAATCCAGATGTAGGCGCGTGTGGGCCAAAGCTTCTCAATATCGATGGCGTAATTTACCCATCAATCGGATATGTTCCCACGTTTAGGTCACTTCTTTACAGGAACACGTTTTTCAAAACGTTAGGTGTTTTTCGGGGGCATTATAAGAAACTAACAACTGGTAACTTCGACTATGATAAACAAGTAGATGTGGAACAACTCTCCGGTGCGGCCTT
>CAYSLN010000225.1:0-3769 GCA_964431825.1 uncultured Pirellulales bacterium
CTCACGGGCTGAATCGTGGTTTTTAAAAGTTTGTTTGGGAGATCTCAGATGAAAAATATAAGACAAAACAAAATTTGGTTATGGCCTTTTCAAATTCTTTTGATTTTCTATACAGGTTGTGCCACAACACGTGAGCAGGGGAGAGAACTCGAAGTCCTCAGACAGCTAAACGCGGTCATCGAATGGGAATTAAATAAAGAAGATGAAATCCTGCAAAAAGACAAAGTATTGGTCGCCCTCTATTTAGATACTGAGGAAATTGAAGATTCGACAAGAAAAGCAGAGTATCGGTGTTATTCCTTTGGAAGAGGAGGTTATAGTGGCATTAAAAGGATTCCTTACGGGACTCCCTGGTTAGTATGGGAAAGGGTGCGCACGAATGATTTTAGAAAAAGGATAGTCATCGATCCAGGCCCTCCCTATAAAAACATTACAAAAATCGTTAATCTAATACCTGGTGAAGTGACTAACTTAGGCCGCATAGTGCTGGAAAAAGTCGAGGCTGAAGGAACTGCATCCATTTCAGGAATTATTAAAAACGAAGACGGAGAATCATTGGAAGGCGTAGAAGTATCTTCAAAAAAAGGGCTTACAACAACGAATTCGGAGGGTTATTATCGTATTGATGGATTTGGACTTGAAGTCTGCGATTTGGAAGTGACGAAAGAGGGTTACATACCAAACAACACAAAAGTATCAATTCGAGACATGGTCAAACGTATTATCGAACAAGACTTTGTATTGTCCTTCCCAAGAAGAATCAGGCTTCGTTATACGATAAGTTCAAAAGAAAAAAATGATTTTAATGATGCCGAGGCAACTGGTGGGACAGCGGAGTTTTTTATCGGTGAAAAATATTTGCCTATTGCCACTGATCAGATTAAAAGTGATGATTTTAGACAGTTTATCAATAAAGTACGCCTGAATTTCAGAGTTAATGATGGCAGATTAACTCTGAATAGTTCTTATGCTCCAATTTTTTACGAACGCCTCCATTCATCTTCCAAAGAATTTGAAGCAATTAACACTGTAGGCACTTTAAACTACAACTCACAACATTGTCCTACAATTCAAGAGGGTGACATAATTTTAATCAATGGAGGTAAAATAAGTGACTATATAGTTAAGATTCTATTTGAAGAAATCCAACGTATTCTTCCTTAACTTAGCACCACACCTCATCCGAATAGTATTGAGTGAAGCGTGTTGTGTAGATGCGCTTATGAGTTGATGTGTGGATGAGTGGTTGAGTTTGTAGTTCGGTGATATCGAGTGGGTAATGGCCTTTGCCGCGAGGCTAATCAAACCTCCCTGTCTTAGTTGCCCGGCTGTCTTATTTGCCGGCAAAATTTGCCCATTAGCTCCATTGCCGTATTCATTTTTTCAGGCGAGCCATCCATTTTTGCATAGGCATCGACCAGTTCCAGAAGTTCCGGTGCCGGTTCGACTGAGCCGTAGTGGTGTGCAGTGTTAACGATGGCGGCATCGAGGCCGTACTCCATCGCTTTTGCGACGTAGGCCCTGCAGATGCCGATTTTTCGCCCCGGCAAATCGCGGACGCAGTTGCTTACTCCAAGGGAGCAATGTACTGCTTTCATCTTGGGGTCGCTTTTGATTTTCTTTATTGTTTCAAACGCCCGGTAGGTATAGCCCGGCACGCCCGGCTCCATCGGCATGTCAATCGCCAGCGGAAATACCGTTGAGTCGAAGAATATCTCGCCCGGCTTAAAGCCGTATTGTCCAGTCGCGGCGGCGAAAATCTGCTTAGCGAGGGAGTAAAGCTCATCGACCGAGTGCGAGCCGCCCGGGCCGGTTGGCGCTGCCTCGCCGACCAGGAGGCCGATGAAAGAGAAGTCGAAATCCTTTTTCAGCGGCAGGATTCGGTCGGTCGTATGAACCTTAACCGAATTGAGCAGCGGCGGTTTGACTTGCTTATCAGTTTGGTACCACTGCTTTAGGCCTGCAGTCAAAACGTCATCGTTGCTGCTGTCTATACAAACCGGCACACCATCGCCCCACTCGCGGACCAGCCTGACGTATTCAACCATCATATCAACAGCGACCTGCGGGTCGTCCTCGCCGAAGGCGTCGAGATTTACCGCTATGTAATCGGCGCCGTCGTTTACCTGCGCTTCAATCAGGGCCTTGATATAATTCAATGGCTCGCTGGGGGCCGAATACGCGTCGGGCCCGGCTTCACTCAGTTGCTTCATCACGTTGCCGGTCTTGGGGATTGAAGCGTGGATTGATTCGCCGATAGTAATCAAGGAGCTTTTCATAATGAGGTCCTTACCACACTACGGCGGCCATCGATAGTGGCATCACCGCAGAAGACAATCGTCAGTTTCTTTTTCGCAGCCTTTAATTTTACACCAGCTATAGTACTCTGACAAGAAACACTCGTACATTTATTGAGCAATAAATACCGAGACGCCGCCGCAGAATCTTGACACACCGTCATATTAGCATATAATTACATTACAGATTAGCAACTGAATGAAACTCGATTTTGTTGCTTGCTGCAGGGGAGCATCTTATGGGGTTTTTACAAGAGAGAGGAAATAGGGACTGATTCAGGGGACCAGGTTATGAAATCCAGCAAGATTAGCAGACTTATGAAGATTTTAACAACATTGCAGGCGGGTAAGAGCTGCGCCGTTAGTGATTTGTCTAAGATGTTTGGTATGAGCTGTCGAACTATTTATCGTGACCTGAAGGAACTGGAGGCGGTCGGTGTACCATATTACTACGATGCCAAAAGCGGCGGTTATAGCATAAGGCCCGAATTTTTCCTGCCGTTGGTGGATTTGAAACCGCGGGAGGCATTGAGCCTGCTTTTGCTGGCCCATAAAGCAAGCGAACAGATACAATTGCCGTTCAGGAGGTCGGCATTGTTGGCCGCTTTGAAAATCGAAAATAACCTGCCTGTCAAAGTCAGACAGTATTGCAATGCCGCTCTGCAGAATATCTCCATCGGGAAAATCGCCCGGATGCCAGTTCGTCATTCTGCCGGGTTCGATAGAATCTTTGCGCAGTTACAAAAAGGTATCGCTGACAGACGCAGACTTAACCTCCGCTACGATTTGTTTTTAGAGGATAAAAGCATCGATGTTGAGCTCTGTCCCTATCACCTGCTTTGTAACTGTAGATCCTGGTATGTACTTGGCCTATCGAGTTTGCACAGAAGCGTTCGCACCTTTAATCTAAACCGCATAAAGCAATTGGAAATTACGGATAAATACTTCCGGGATGACGAGAAATTCGATTTGGCGGACTACCTCGGCAGGGCCTGGTCGGTTATACCGGAAGGACGGCTCTATCACGTCAAGCTGAACTTCTCGCCCAAAGTGGCCGAGAACGTTACTGAGGTACAATGGCATAGTACGCAAAAGGTTACCCGCAACAGCGATGGCTCAGCCATTGTGGAATTTCGCGTTGACGGACTGGGCGAGATAAGCTGGTGGATACTCGGTTACGGCGACCAGGTCGAGGTGCTTGCACCTAAAGTCCTCCGGAAAAAAGTCCTGGAAATTGCCAAAAGTATGATCAAACTCAACGAGAAGGTATGAATCGACTCGGTGAGAATTTTGTTTTAATCTTCCTTTGGGATTGTCAGGACATGTTTACTCGGTTTAATCAGCAGTATACCAACGCGAAGGAACATTGTCCCCTGTAGTTTCCTCAAGAGAGCTCACATGCCCATCCAGCCATAAAATACTAGTCCTTCCGCCGGTTCTAAAGGGGTCGCTATCCCTTATATTATGTCTAA
>CAYSLN010000226.1:0-2031 GCA_964431825.1 uncultured Pirellulales bacterium
ACCTGCGACCTCCGGTTTAGGAAACCGATGCTCTATCCTACTGAGCTACGGGCGCAAAAAATCTTCAATAGCTTACAATATACCAAGCTTCCTGTACATGCCGTTAAATCTTTTGGTGGGGAAAATTGAAAAAATCAACGCTTCAGGACCAATCTCCGAACGCTTTTGACACTACCGGATATTCTCTTCAATCACCCGTCCCACTATATAGTCCGGCAGCTTTCCAAGGGCAGGCTCAGCCTCATAAGCAGAAATAATACTTTTATCCGGGAACGCTCCGACCTCCGCAATCAACTCATCTACCGCCGGCCACAAGCCTTCCTCCGTCACAACCATCTCTGCCCTGGCACGCACCGCTTCAATCAAGGCCTCAAATTCGGCCCGGCTGTCATACCAGTTAAGCTGAAGTTCTAACTCAAACGCCTCCTTTGCCCTGACCCGGTCAAACGTATATTGAATCCCAACCGGATTGTATGTTTCTATTCGTTCATCCACAAAAGCTAAGCACGTATCCCGGTACGCGTTATATTTGTCCTCATCGAAGTTCTCGAAGCCGCGTTTTGCAACCTCCTCTCTCAACAGCTCTTCTATCCTTACTGCCAACAGGGCCTTTTTGGCTTCCAGCCGTTCATATAAGGCCTCATAGTACGCCTTCAATAGTAAGTTTGCCGCATTCATCTGATCTCGTTTTATTTGTCAACGCACCCATTATCGCCGAATTACGAAGCCCGATTATACCAGGCAAGTCGCTCTAACTCCACAGCAGGACCAAAGTGGTGTTCCTGGCATCTAACTGACCAGTGGCGTTTAGTGGGCCTTTTTAAGGCTGCTGCGGACGGTTTGGGTGTAGGCAAGGGGGCAGTGTTCAGTGGATAGCAGGTATCGAAGTTTTTGGTTTGGCGATGGGGGGAATACTCTTGATTATAGGACGGAAAAGGTGTATAAAAGGGTAGGTTAAGTAGAGATTTCCTGAGGCAGGAAATAGCAACGGAGAAGAAGCATCATTAACCTTTTTTTTTGTCGTTTTTGGCCGGGTAAGTGTCGGTGCGCACGTTGTGTGCCGTGAGGTACCCGCCGGAGGCGGAGACAATAGAGAATAGTGCAACAAGAGAAGAACTTCGCGTCAAAAGCCAATGAAAAGTTTTAGTTCTGAGGGGGGAGATACTATATCAACGATATCCAGCAGGGGCAGGGTCACCCCCCCTTCTGCAGGGACATCCTCCGCCTATGCGGGGACAAGATTCGGAAAGGAGAAAAAATGAAAGTTGAAAAGAAAATTCTGGTTATTTTGGTTTTGTGCGTGGTTTGCAGCGCATCGGCTCAACTGCCGGTGGGATGGCGTCACGCCGATGTAGGCGCTCCTTCGCCCGCGGGCAGCGCTTCGTACGACGATGCTATGGGCATGTGGGCCATTACAGGCGACGGCCGTTATATCAGCGCAAACTCGGATAGCTTTCACTATGCCTATATGCGCATCAGGGGCGACGGGCAGATAACCGCACGTGTAGTCAGTATCAGTGGGCAGGACTTGTCCGAGTCGGCCCAGGCAGGCGTGATGATTCGCGAGGATTTGCTTGGCGGGTCCAAACACGCGATGATGCACGGAGAGGCGTTTCAACGGCGCCGGACTACGGGCGGTTCTACTATTTTTTCAGCCGCCGACCCAGTGACTTTGCCTTACTGGATCCGGATAGTACGCAGCGGCGACGGGTTTGCAGGTTACATCTCGTCCAATGGAAGTTCCTGGACCCAGCAAGGAAGCACCCAGACTATTGCGATGAGCGAAAGTGTTTACATAGGGCTGGCTGTCTCGTCGTACCAGGACGGGCTGCTATGCACAGCTGAGTTCGACAATGTAACGGTTGAAGGCGAGATAACAATGCCTACAGGATTTACGTATCAAGGTCGGCTGACAGACTCCAACAGCGTAGCTGACGGGCTCTATGACTTCGAGTTCAAGCTTTATGACGGTCCCATCAACGGGAACCAACTAGCAAGCACAGTTACGATGGAGGAGCTTGATGTAATCGA
>CAYSLN010000226.1:2131-3754 GCA_964431825.1 uncultured Pirellulales bacterium
AATGTCGGCATTGGGACGAGTCCTGTTGCCAGACTGCATGTTATGACTGATGGAACTTATGAAGGTGGGATAAGACTTTCAGATTCAACCTATGGTTCAGGAGTTAACGGCTGGAACATAACAGCAATTGGCCTGGACCTTTATATTGGCTATCAGGGTATGACCCGACTTTTTTTAACAAATACCGGCAAAGTTGGCATCGGGACGACGAATCCTAGTCCAAGAGACCTAAAAGTTGCTGGTGATATAGAAGCTACAAGATACTTTGGGGACGGTTCGGGGCTGACCGGGATTACTGCCAGCGACAGCGACTGGACAATCTCGGGCGACAATATGTATTCTGCCGTATCTGGTAATGTTGGTATCGGGACGACGAATCCTGGAAGTAATCTTAAACTTAACGTAGCAGGGAGAATAGCTCCGGACTGGGGGAATTCAACAAATGCATCTTATAGATTCGGCGAAGGAACCGAAAATACAGGCTTTTCCAGCCCCACTACAAATGCAATAGCAGTGATAACAAATGGCTCAGAGAAAATCCGTATTGCCAGCGGCGGCAGTGTCGGCATCGGGACGACAAGTCCGAACGACAAATTGGAGGTGAAGGACGGCGGCATACGCCTTTATAATTCTTCAGATAACAAAAATTATGTTCTGGCCTACGACTCCGCAGACAATTACTTCTACATTGATGAGTATGGAGCTGCCCGTCGTTTTGTAATCAAGAACGGCGGCAATGTAGGGATTGGGACGACGAGCCCGGACCACAAGCTTCAGGTGAACGGCCACGTATGTCCAGAGGCACATAAAGGTTCGGATCTAGGCAGGAGTGGTCTGGCATGGGATGATATCTATTATGACGATTTGCATAATGAAGGTGCGGCCGCGTTTACTGACAGAATCGTTACCGATGAAATTCTTAATCACCCGCCTGCGGCCAAGAAACCCGACATGTTTGATTACATGACGGAAAGGGGCCTTGAAGAGCTCGATCCTGATTCACTACCAGAGGACCTGCGCGATGGTTTTGATATTCTGACGGATGAAATGACCACCTATAATTACAAGGCCAACTATGAGCAACAGGTGCAGATTGAGAAGCTGCAGGAGGAAAATGAGGCATTGAGACAAAGGCTTGAGGCTCTGGAGAGGATGATGCAGCAACAGCAGCTTGTTACAGCGAAGGAGGTGCAACTATGAGAGAAGTTACTCAAAGCACGTTTATTATTCCAGTGGCGTTATGTTTGCTAATAACTGGTTCGGCACTGGGTCAATACGAGATTAGCTGGTATACGATTGACGGAGGCGGCGGACAGAGTACCGGCGGGTCTTACGAAGTCGTCGGTACAATCGGTCAGCCGGATGCGGACTGGTGCAGCGGTGGTAGTTATGAAGTGCTGGGTGGATTCTGGCCGGGTGGGCCGTTGTGCATAGTCAACTTCGATGACTTTACAAGATGGGCCCAGCAGTGGCTCAATATCGGAGGTGGCCTGACCGGCGACCTGGATGGCGATAACGATGTGGACTTCGACGATTTGAATTGGTTTACCGATTACTGGCTCGATTATTGTCCGGCCGGATGGAACTTGAATTGAGAACCGGGCATAGCGGATGCGTAAATGC
>CAYSLN010000227.1:0-2072 GCA_964431825.1 uncultured Pirellulales bacterium
CCGCATCCGCCGACTGTGGGTGCTCTGGTGCATTTTACAGAGATAGTTGAGCTTGGTTCCTGATACGAAATCCTCTGTGGTCTCCTGTGCGTCGGCACAACATCGACTGCAGAAGGCGTGAGCTCTGAAAAACGACTTTGGTTCCCATATTGCTTTATTTCTCGTGTTGTGGAGTAGCTAAAAATGGCAAAGTTAAGTGCATTTGCTGACGAAGTGACGGATGACTTTTTAGGGCAGGTAAAATTTCTTGCTGCTGAAGGCGTCAGTCACATTGAGCTTCGCTTTCTTAACGGGAAAAATATCATGGGCCTCACCCGTAGTGAGCTGAACGAAGCGAACAAGATGCTGCAGGACTATGGCTTAAAGGTAAGTGCCATCGGCTCGCCCATAGGCAAGGTAAAAATTGACGAGCCCTTCGAACCGCATTTGGATAAATTCAGGCATGTCGTTGAACTTTCCATGTTTTTTGAGACGCCGTACATCCGAATGTTTAGTTATTATGCCCCCGAAGGTAAAAACATCGATGATTACCGCCGGCAAGTGATGGAACGGATGTTTGCCAAAGTCGGGATAATAGAAAATACCGATGTTGTTATGGTTCATGAAAATGAAACTGGCATCTATGGATATAGTGCTGAGAACTGTGTTGACCTTGTGGAAACAATTAATTCGCCCAGGCTTCGCCTCGTATACGACCCGGGCAATTTCGTCTGGGGCCAGAAGATTGCAAACAACGTAGAAACTTGCTGGCCTTTGATGAAGCCTTACGTCGTCCATATTCATATCAAGGACTGGAAGCTTGGCATAGAAGATATAGGCAGTATACCGGGCCAAGGTGATGGCCGGATAAAAGAACTGCTCGCCGAACTTGCTGGCCTCAATTACGATGGTTGTCTGACAATGGAGCCACATCTGAAAGTTGGCGGCCAATTCGGAGGCTCTACCGGACCAGAACTTTTCTCGAGGGCTATCGCAGCTGTAAGAGAAATTGCCGATGAAGTTGGCTTAAGCTGCGACTAACCTATACGTAAAAGGGAGAAATATGCGAACCTGGAATTTTGGAATAATCGGTGCTGGCTTAATCGCTGACTTTCACGCAAGGGCTATAAAGGATGTCCCGAATGCAAAATTAACAGCCTGCTGCGACAAGATTTTGGACAGGGCCGAGAAACTGGCGGACAAATTCGATGCCAGGGCCTTCGAAAACTACCGGGATATGCTCAAGAGCGAAGAAATAAATATTGTCACCATCGCCACGCCAAGTGGACTCCACGTGGAACCTGCTGTTGCTGCGGCTAAAGCGGGCAAACACGTGATATGCGAGAAACCCCTTGAGGTCACGCTTGAGCGAATCGACGCAATGATTGATGCCCACAGAAAAGCCGGAACTACCCTGGCAGGCGTATTCCAAAACCGATTCGCTGATGCCCAGCAGCCCCTTAAAGAAGCAATAAACTCCGGACGTTTCGGAGTCATCACCTACGCCGGAGTATATGTTCCCTGGTGGCGCAACGATGACTATTACAAGGATTCTTGGCATGGCACGTGGAATTTAGATGGCGGCGGCGCCTTAATGAATCAGTCCATTCACATGGTAGATATGCTCTGTGACCTGATGCCCCCGGTTGAATCGGTTCAGGCTTATGTCGCCACACTCGGACACCCTCAGATCGAAGCCGAAGATACCGCCGTTGCCGTGCTCAGGTTTACCAACAAGGCTCTTGGCATTATCTACGGCACCACCGCTTCGTACCCAGGCCAGTTCAAACGCTTCGAAATCTCCGGCACCAAAGGAACGGTTGTTTACTTGGAGGATTCTCTCACAGTTTGGCAGTTCGCCGATGAAAAAACTGAGGACGAGCAGATTCGAAAAAAATTCGGTCAGGTTAAAGGCATGGGCGGCGTAGCTGACCCTGCTGCCATCACGCATGAAAATCATACGCGCAATTTCAAAGCCTTTATCGACGCCTTGGAAAGTGACAGCGATTTTTGCTTAAGTGGAGCCGAAGCACGCAAGGCAGTCGAAGTCATACTCGCAATATATAAATCTGCAAAAGAGCAAAAGCTCGTCA
>CAYSLN010000227.1:2172-3710 GCA_964431825.1 uncultured Pirellulales bacterium
AGTATGATGGTTTTTCCCCCTTTGGAGGACTGAATCTTTTTCCCTGGTAAACTTCACACCTCTACCGGTGACTATTTCTTTTTCTTCTCTGACAAAGTCGATATATTGCAAAAGTGCCCACGCACTATTATCCCATCTCATCTGATATCCTCTCTGGTGGGCTTGTTTTTCCATTATAAGGCGTTTGCTCTGGTTAAAAACCAGATAATCAAGGGCTTTGGCAATTTGTTCTACCGAAGCTTCGCCTGAGTCGACGAGAATGCCCCTTGCATATCGGCCGATGATAAGACCTTCCGGACATCGCTTATTCGAGTGAATTAGTTCCACTGCGTATCTGAACTTAGCTGCTATCGCGACTCTGCCCGAACCGAGCGTATCTGCCAGTATCCCGCTCGATATCTGCTGCATATTAAGATAAGGTAGGAGCATTACATTTGTTGCCCCGTAGAGTTTCATAAGGGTATTTTCATCCAGAAATCTATCAAGAAAGACTACATCATAATTGTCAAGGTCGGGAGTGCTAAAATCTTTTACTCTGCACCAGCTTAGTTTGAAATCTTCGAGAGCTTTAGTTAATGTCGCTTGATATTCTCTGTAAGGCTCACCCCCCTCGGCCTTAACAAATTCCGGATGAAATTGGCCGGTAATCAAATAAATAATCTTTTTTCTCTGGGCCTCTGTGCATGATTCTGCCAGAAATTTACCGTAGCCCCGGATACTATATTGGATTCCTTTCCCCGGGGATATAAGTCCGTGTGTTGTAACCAGAAAGTGGTCTTCAAGACCGAATTCTCGCTTTACTGCCAGCCGGTCGTACTGTGACGGATGCTGCATCCTGATTCCGTGGTCGATGTGCTTTAGCTTTGAATGGGGAATTCTGTAAGTATCAGATTCAAGTATGTGAATCGCACTTTCTGTAGTGACAATTAGCCCATCGCTGTATTGGGCGAGTTCCTGTATCGTCTTTTTCTGATGTGGGTCTGGCTCATCGAGCACTGTATGCAGGTAAACTAATGTAATCAGACCTTGTGCCTGAAATGCTTTTGCCATTTGTATGAAATTAGTCCCCTGTCCGTCTTCGCCTTTTTCATCTGGGTCAAGGCCGAATTCATGCTGTAATATAATAACGGTGGGATTTGTCCCTTCCTTTGCACGGGCGGAAATATTTATAATGGCATCGGCCCAGGATTGGGGATTATACTGGTCGATAGTAAGGTCGACTGGGATACCGTACGGCCCGTTACCGTTATCGATTGCCGCAACTCGTATATGACCGACCTCTGCTGTAAGGTGCTCCAGTGCAGTCGCCAGATCACGTGAGAACGTCCCTATCCCGCATCTTCGGGGCGGGTACGTGCTGACTATTCGTATATTATATGGCATAAAACCTCCTGTTGTACTTTGTAAATCATCAGTGACCGCCGATAAGTTTTTATATCGTCATAGACTCGTATTTGGCCTGACCTGTTGGCTTCTCTGGTCCCGCTAAGCCTGCGTTGAATTTAATTGTCGCCACTTTCGGCCGTCGGATTCAATAA
>CAYSLN010000228.1:0-3667 GCA_964431825.1 uncultured Pirellulales bacterium
CTCTGTTTTGGCGTCAAGTCTCCGTATTTCTGTACCAGGACTCTTATTGATTCCTTATCTTGGGTGAAATCCATTTAAGTATCCGAAGCGATTTGAAATATTCTCTCTATGATTTGGCAGTCACTGCAGCCGTCGCATCCCATTGGAGCACTGGCGAGTTCATATATTTCCCTTACTCTTGCTAGTAGTAGGGGAATGGAACTTGAATCGACCTCTACCTTGTGTATGTATGCAGAAAACCCCATTGCAAAACCGTCTTCTCGATAATTGACAGAGTCGACTACTGCGTCACTGTGTGTCACCGGCTCCATGTATATCAATGCCAAACCTGTTACGGGACTTAACCCACACTTCTCTCCAATTGCCGCGTAGGCATTGAGTTGAACCTCATACATAGGCATGAGGGAATCTTGCCTTCCAGTATATTTAGCGGTCTTATAGTCTGCGATTAAATATGAGCCATCGGGCTTGACAAACACGCCATCAGGAGTGCCTGTTAACAGTATGTTATTTTCACTGTCCAAGATGTTGAATTTTGAGTAGTGAGGGGGCTTCTGATAGGACACCAACTCACCCAAACCGTCTAGCCAGACCGGGAACTTGCCGTTCATGTCGAAGAAGGTTTGTATAATGTTCTTCGTGTAGGAGTCTATGGAACTGAAAATGCCAGGGAATATCTGGAAGGGGAGCTTGTTGTTAAGCTGTAGCTTCAGCCAGAAGCATCTAGGGCAAAAGTCGGGCATAGCCAACTCTCCTAGATTCTTTGCCGATATGCGAATTTGAATACTCATTTTACGAAGACTTTAATCCTGACGCGGACTCTTGTCAAGGCATACAGTGATTTAGACACTCACTCCGGCAGCGGTTGGGCCATTATGCCGGCTGAACACTTCGTCTTTTTGTTCAATTTTCGGCAAGGGCTTTTGTAGAATGCGAAGTACTGTTGACGGGACTTCGCTTAAGGTCCTGTGTGCTCGGGGCTTTCTTATGCGGTTTTACCAAGTTATAATATAAACATATGAGTGATAAGGGTCTAATTATTCTAAAGAAGCACGAGCAAGAGTATTGGCGAACAATAGAGGACGGTATTCAGTTTGTACCTATTGGATATCTACCAGACTTTCTAACACTTGTACAGCAGGTCGTCATCTATGATTGTACGGATGGCTACCTTATTCTACGATTCGCTAAGCGGGAGGAAGTCGAATTCATTGTTACGCGTAATCGCTCCATTAGTTGGCAAGATTTGCTATCCAAACAAAAAATGTACGATCAGAATGGGAGAGAGACAACCCGAAGATTAACACTACATATAAGGGATCCTAGCAAATTCCAGGGGGAAATGGTTAGCTTAGGTTCTATTGAAGTCCGTAGTGGCGCATCTATATTTCGTCCAAAATGGATTTCGGCGACA
The DNA here is from genome assembly GCA_964431825.1 of uncultured Pirellulales bacterium. Lineage (GTDB taxonomy): Bacteria > Planctomycetota > Phycisphaerae > Sedimentisphaerales > Anaerobacaceae > CAYSLN01. The sequence goes on from CAYSLN010000228.1 coordinate 1,415, forward strand.
GTTGTAGAAGGAGAACCCAAAGGAAATTACCCCAACCCTGTTCAGGAAGCGAAAAGGGACATTCAAACGATCGTTGCGGCTAACAACTTGAGTGTGCAAATAGATGCGAACTTTAACATTACCAGCGACAAAGTAATTCGGCGGCTTGAAAATTTACTTGCACAGTACAAGCAAATACTAACAGAAGCTAGAGTCGAGGAAGATATTCAGAAGTTTATAACTAAGAATCCTTTTATCCTCAAACCTTGGGGTACTGTCCACCCTAAGTACAGGCTGGGGACCGAGTATATATGTGATTTTCTTGTGGAAGACTTGTTTGCAGTTGATTTTAAGTACACCTTTGTTGAGATTGAACCAGCAAGCACTGACCTATTCCGCAAGAACAATAGGGAAATGAGAGAATTCAGATCAAGGGTCAATCATGGGTTAAGTCAACTTAGAGATTGGGAAATCTGGATACGAGAAAATGTCGAGATTCTCAAAGCAGATTTCCCACAATTCGACCAAGCTTGCTTCATTTTAGTGATAGGAAGAAGTAAGGATCTGTCAGTAGAACAGAAAAAGATTATTGTTAACGAGAACGCGAGATCGAAGAGCTTTACTATCCTAACATATGATGACTTGGAACAACGGTTAGAAGAACTTATAAATAAGTTACGCAAATTACCAGCGTGATGTTCGAAAGCTCGATGGAAGGCCTCGAGTGAGTAGCTACCTTTTAAGCTATAGTTTTAAGGTGCTGGATGAACTCGTTTCAGTCTAAATTTCACCCCTCAACACTTATTAACCTTTATAGTATCCTCCCCTTCATCGGGTCCCACTCAGCTATGGTTCGCGTTCGTTCATCGTATTCGTCCCAGTCGATATGCTGATTCTTATTCATCATAGCGCGATAACTGTACTCCATACTTCCCCCAGGGTTGACCCTAATGCGCAGATGTGGAAAAATCTTGCCAAGTAGCGCTTTTGCTCCACTTGGCGGCTCATATATCACTAATACTTCTTCTTCTGGCGTGACACCTCGCTCTTTGTACACTTCCCATAGGTGTTGAAAGTCTAGTCTGTGAAGCACGGGTAACAACAATTCCCTACCCTCACATTTGAAATCCGGGTCATACACGCGCAAGCTTGCATATGGCATTAACTTGGCGTCTTCCTTGATTTTGCCATTTTCTATATAACATAGAGGTAAAAAATGCTCCACTCGGAGGAAGTGATGCTCAAATTGTTTCCAAGGTGCATCTTTGCCAATTAGTAGACTCTGCATCCTCTCATTTCCCATTGCCGGCCTCCTTTAATGGAAAAGGCCTCATCCTAAATCTCTATTCGCCTTCGAAACATTTCCATACCTATATCAAGGCGACTCAGCACGTCCACAAAATCGTCAGTCATCAGTTTTTCCATCTCCAATTCATCACGAATGGCTTTAAGAGAAAATTCAATGACCACCGCCCACATCGCCAATCTAGCTTTATCCTGCTTACTCGGTTTCTTAGCCACAACACGCCTCCTTTTAGAAACAGTATACGCTTTGCTCAACAAAATTCAATAATTGATTTTGTCAGCTATGCCTGGGCATTGCACGAAAAGCCATTTGGTGGCTTAAGCCTCAAACATAGAGTTCTCCTATATAATAACGGCAGTAAATTATTCCATGTAGAATGCTTGCGGATTTTTGAAATTTTATGGTATGGTTTTTATTGGAGGTTTGAAATGGATAAACTAAGGCATGATTCCGTATTACCGGTAACAAACCCCATCAATCCCCTCAAAAGTGATAGCCCAAATCCCAACTCTCATAAGCCTTTGGTCGCAGGTTCGAATCCCGCCGCTGCCAGTTATTTTATTATATATCACAGCTATTACTAATAAATTTCATTATCTCAGGCATTTTCGTTGAGTATCTCCCATTGACTTCATTGAAGTTACCTAAAACAAGGCATTGACAGTTTAAGTATATTATACTAACCTCAGAAAAATAATATTTAACAGAACTTCAGGGCATAGGCTATTAGCGTTGGGTGGTCGACTGTAATGAAAATTGAGAGGAGACTATAATGGCTGTTAATCCCGAAGAAAGAACCGTTAAGACGGTATGCTCTCTTTGCTACTGCGCCTGCGGTGTTCTGGCGCGTGTCAAGGATGGGAAAGTCGTTGAGCTCAAGGGTGACCCCGACCATCCCAACAACAGAGGTAGTTTATGCCCCAAGGGTTTAGCCGGAATCGAACTCCTTTACCATCCCGACCGCCTTA
>CAYSLN010000229.1:0-3643 GCA_964431825.1 uncultured Pirellulales bacterium
CCACATAACAGTCCCAATCAAATCCTCCGGCTCACCGAACCTTCCCATCGGCGTATGGTCGATGATTATCTTGCCACGAGGAGTTAGCTTCCCGCTCTTTTCATCTGTCAACAGAAACCGGTTCTGTTCCGTCAGGAAGAATCCCGGCGCAATCGCATTGACTCGGATATCCTTGGAATAGTTCTGGCAAACATGCACTGCAAGCCACTGTGTAAAATTACTCACCGCAGCCTTCGCCGCCGAGTAAGCCGCTACCTTCGTCAACGGACGAAACGCACTCATGCTCGATACATTCAATATCACACCCGCCCTGTTCTCAGCCATCTCCTTGCCGAAAACCTGACTCGGCAGCAAAGTCCCGATGAAGTTCAAATCGAAAACAAATCTGATAACACCGGCCGGCAAATCGAAAAACGACAAAGCATCCGATGTCGTGGCCTCTTTTTTGTTTCCGCCCGCCCCGTTAATCAAAATATCAACCCGTCCGAGCTCGGCATTAACTTTTTCCTGGGCGCGCTCCAGGCTCTTTTTATCAAGCACATCACATTTAACCGCAATAGCTTGACCTTTATCGGATTTTATTTCATTAACAACTTTCTCTGCGGCCTTCTCGACTAAATCCAGCACAGCAATCTTTGCCCCCGCTTTAGCCAGCGCCCTCGCCATCGTGCCGCACAAAACACCCCCGGCACCCGTAATAACAATCACTTTGCCTTCAACATCAAACAGGTCGCTCATTATCTATGTCCTTCCTGTTTATAGGTAGTTTGGTAGCTTCTTCTCCAGCGGCTTCCGCTCGAATCTCATAAATACCGGCAGCCCGTCCTCCCCGATTGTTATCGGCGCCTCCCCCTGCACTAACGGCCTGACATAATCCCGCATAGCATCGGTTATATGATTGCCTCTTTCATTTATAAACTCCACCGGCAACTTCTTCTCGCCGTTTGCCACGTCCCTCAACTCGGCCAGCCCCGTCGTGCACTTGTATTTCGCCCCCTTCTCGCGAACCAGCGTCACCATCTTCCCGTTGACGCCTTCCAACGCATTCCTCACCGCCATCTGTCCGCACATATACGCCTCGTTGACATCGGTCAGCGACGCAAAATGCATAGCGCTTCGCTGATTGGTGCCGAGCCTGTTACAGCGGGCCTTTATTTTCACTTCCTTTTCGATTACCACCTTGAGCATATCGGCAACGCCGCCAAGCTGGACATGGCCGAAGCTGTCTTTCGCAAACGCCCCCGTATCCGCGGTTATGTACTGGCCTTTGCTGTTTTTCAAACCTTCACCTGCAACAATAAAGACCCTGCCCAGCCGCTTGAGCACCTCCCTCACCTCGTCAACGAACTTAGCGAACGAAAAAGCCGCCTCGGGCATATACACAAGATGCGGCGCATCTTCCTCGCAGCGATGCGCAAGGCCCGTCGCCGCCGCTATCCAGCCGGCGTTCCTCCCCATAACTTCCAGAATCGTACATGTATCCGCCGTATAAAGTGCCTCCGTGTCCCGCCCCGCCTCGGCCGCACACATCGCGACATATTTCGCCACGCTCGGATACCCTGGACAATGGTCGGTAAAGGCCAAATCATTATCTACCGTCTTTGGAATGCCCATGCACACCAATTCATAACCGGCATCAGCAGCTAACTTATTGACCTTGTCGGCCGTGTCCATCGAATCATTCCCCCCGGCGTAAAAGAAGTAGCGTATATCGTGGGCCTTGAAAACATCCAATATCCTCTCGAAATCCGCCTTGGATTCTTCGAGCGATTTCAGCTTGTACCTGCACGAGCCGATAGCCGCTGCTGGCGTCCGTTTAAGAGCCTCGATTGCCTCCGGCTTCTCAGCCGATATATCGAATAAGTCCTCACCCAACACGCCCAATATACCGTTGGTCGCACCTATAACAGTACCGATTTTCCCGGATTTGAGCGCCTCCTGAATCACACCGCACGCACTGGAATTAATCACTGCTGTCGGCCCCCCCGACTGAGCGACAATAGCATTAGGACTGGAACTCATCACATTTGCTCCCTTACACACTTCCCGAAGTTTCATATCCAATAAGCCACTCCGGCTGAATATACAAAAACCCCGTCGAGATTTCAACAACTTTTGATTTTCATAACCTTTCCCATTTCCCCGGAAAAACACGTGGCAAACAAACCAAAATATGATACCCTGCAAAACAAAATGACCCCGATGTCTTGAAGACTAATTATGCGATCGCCGGCCCGGACTCCCGATTTCAAAGCCTAACCAGGACATGTATATATACGAGGATGCCTGTCTTCGGCTTGGTAAGACACAAATACAAAGGAAGATTTATATGGACAAATTAATCGATGATTTTTCTAAGAAAGCAAAGCATTATTTGAAGTTCATTAATAACAGGAAAGTCTTCCCCTCGAAGGAAGATATTGAAAAAATGAATGTTTTAAATGTACCCCTTCAGGAACAATCTATCGAACCATTGAAGGTTATTGACCAATTATACGAAGCCGGGTCACCGGCAACCGTAGCAAGCACTGGCAACAGATATTTTGGATTCGTAATCGGAGGTGCATTGCCTGCGTCATTGGCCGCAAATTTATTAGCTGGAGTCTGGGACCAAAACGCTGGCATCGAAGTAGCGTCACCCGTTTCCTCATTCCTTGAAACCATTTGTCGAAAATGGCTTATTGACCTCCTTAAACTGCCATCAGAAACGGAAGTTGGCTTTGTTACCGGCGCAACTATGGCGAATTTTACCTGTCTCGCCGCCGCTCGTCATGCATTACTAAAAAAGGCCGGCTGGGACGTGGAAAATGACGGCCTTTTTGATGCCCCGCCGATACAGGTAATCGTTGGCGAGCAGGCACACGTCAGCGTTCTAAAAGCCCTGAGTATGCTTGGTCTGGGTAGAAACAAAGTAACACGAGTCCCTGTCGATAACCAGGGAAGGATTAATGCTGATTTAATCCCAAAACACTCAAACCCAACACTAATTTGTGCCCAGGCGGGAAATGTCAATACCGGCGCCTTTGACCCCATAGACCAAATCTGTGAGACCGCCTCTTTATCCGATGCATGGATTCATATAGACGGTGCTTTCGGTCTTTGGGCGAACGCATCTCCTGAATATGCACATTTGTGTAAAGGAATACATAAAGCAAATTCTTGGGCTGTGGATGCACATAAATGGCTTAATGTACCATACGACAGCGGCATTGCTTTTGTCAGGGATAAAGGTCATCTTATTTCAGCTATGTCGACTAATGCTGAATACTTAATCTCCGGAACCAAGAGAGAACCCTTTCATTATGTTCCTGAGCTGTCAAGACGAGCTCGTGGTATCGAAATATGGGCGGCTTTGCGCTCTTTGGGGAAAGAAGGTTTGGCAAATTTAATAGAATCGAATTGTATTAAAGCATCTTCGTTTGCTAAAAAATTGTCTACGGCCGGTTATCACGTCCTGAATGATGTTGTACTAAACCAGGTCTTGGTATCTTTTGGAGACTCGGAAACGACAAAGCGAGTAATTCAGAGAGTTCAGGAAGATGGCACTTGTTGGTGTGGCGGCACAGAATGGCAGGGAAATACGGCTATGAGAATTAGCATTTCATCTTGGAGAACAACAGATGAAGATATAGAAAAAAGTTCA
>CAYSLN010000230.1:0-3642 GCA_964431825.1 uncultured Pirellulales bacterium
AGTTGGACTTACCAAAAAACCACAAATATTAGGCAAAAAGGTTTTGTATATATTTACCTATTTATACCAAATTACCTACATTCTCGTCAAGAAAACTTTTGTAAACTTTTTCAAAATTCTATGCAGAATTGTCTTAAAATGTGTAACTTCTGTAATTACAAGCTCTTACAAATATTGATGAAAGAAAGTCCGCTCCCAAAATCCCGCTTTGGCAGGCATTTCCTGCCTTCCGCACCCATTCGGCTGCGCTCAGGGCAGGCTTTGATGCGGAATCCAGTCTATTTAACCGTTCAGATTCCTGCTCCCCGCTTATGCGGGGACAAGTTTATCCCTACGAAAGCAGAGGCGGGAATGACAGGCCACAGGTCCAATTTTGACTAACTACTGCTTTTCTCCTCCGCATTACTATCATCGTTAGCCTGGCTCTGTTCATCCTCACTTTCCTCAGGTTGCTCGGCCTGAGTCTGATCAGGCTCTGCCGAGGTTTCTGCCTTGTCATCTTTTTGCAAAGTTGAGTCTCCTGTCCCTTTCACCTCTCCAACCTCACTGGTTTCAGTCTCCACTGCTTTACTTTCCTGGTCTCCTGACTCGCTCTGCCCACTTTCCCCGCTTTCCCCGACTTTTTCCTGCGGCTTTGCGGCCTGGTCCACATCAGTACCGGAAGGTACGCCCTGGGCATCTGTCGGTGATTCCTGCTGGGCAGGCTTGGCTGTATGCTCTTCAGCGGCCCACTGAGCCCTTCGCAAACTCAAGCCGATTTTACGTGCATCAGTATCAACCTTGAGAATCTTAACCTCAACTTCATCGCCCGGCTTAACAATGTCCTGAGGCTTGTCTATCTTGTGGTCAGCAAGTTCAGAAATGTGCAACAGTCCTTCCAGGTCCGGCTCAAGTTCAATAAAAGCTCCAAAATTAGTAAGTTTTGCCACTTTGCCTTTAATAATGTGACCGGGAACATATTTCTCTGGAATAGCACGAATCCATGGGTCTTCGGTCATCTGCTTTATGCCCAGCGATATCCGCTGTTTCTCTTCATTGACCTCCAAAACGACACATTTTACTTCCTGACCTTTTTGCAGGACCTCACTGGGATGCCCATATTTCCTGGTCCAACTTAAATCCGAAATGTGTATCATACCGCTAATGCCAGACTCTACCTCCACAAACGCACCAAAATTGGTAATACTGCGTATATCGGCGGCAACGATCGCCCCAGGCGGATACTTCTGAGCAGCTACCGTCCACGGATTTGTCTCGGTCTGCTTGAGTCCCAGCGAGATTTTCTGCTCCTTCTTGTCAACATTTAGCACAATTACCTCTATTTCGTCCCCAAGATTGACCAACTCACCAGGATGTGTTAGGCGTTTTGTCCAGCTCATCTCGCTAACATGCACCAGCCCTTCGATCCCATCTTCAAGCCGAACAAACACACCATAGTTCATCACATTTACAATCTTGCCCTTTACCCTTGCTCCGATTGGATAACGCTCTTCAACGCCTTCCCAGGGACTGGATGTCTTCTGTTTCAGGCCCAGCGAAATCTTCTCGTTCTCCTTATCAACACCGATAACAATGCATTCAATCTCCTGATCAAGCTCCACAACTTCCGATGGATGCGATATCCTGCCCCAGGTCAAATCAGAAATGTGCAGCAAGCCATCCAGGCCGCCTAAATCCACAAACACGCCAAAATCAGCTATGTTCCTCACGATACCTTTTCGCAATTGACCGACCTCGACTTCAGCCAGTACCTTTTCTTTACTGCTCCGGCGTTCCTCTTCAATAAGTTTGCGCCTTGATATGACGATGTTTCGGCTTTCAATATCAATCTTAAGAACCTTGCACTCCATTTCCCTGCCTATGAACCTGCTGATATCGCCCGGCCTTCTGATGTCGACCTGTGAAGCCGGCAAAAACACAGGCACCCCTATATCAACAAGCAAACCTCCTTTTATGCGCCTTATTACCCTCCCGTTGACAACATCGCCCTCCTTCTTCGTATTGATAATCGTTTCCCAGCCTCTGATGCTATCGGCTTTGCGTTTACTCAACAGAGTGAGTCCGCTTTCAGAGTCTGTATCCTCGAGAAGAAGTTCAATCTCTTTGCCAGGCGATATCTCATCAGGACTGTTGAACTCACTGGCATCGACAACCCCTTCGCTTTTCAAGCCTACTTCGACAATAACATCATTACCTATCTGCGAGACGATCTTCCCTTTAAGAATGGCCCCCGGTAAATGTGAATCTACCTTTGCTTGTAGAACTTCTTCCAATAATCCACTTTCTTCCTCACCGAACATTTCGCTGATCTGCTGGTCGAGTTTTTCCTCTGACAACCCTAATTTGTTAATTATATTTCTATCTACCATAAACCCAAGTTCCACTACGGAGTCTGCATCCTGACTTATCAGCGTCCTGCATTCAGGCTGGTTCCCATTTTGCTACTTATTACAAAACGAGGCCCCCGCCCATAAGTCTCTGCGCTAATCCCGCACCAACTAAGCGTAAGCCTAAGCCCAACTGGTACAGGACACATACCTAATTCTTTGGTCAACCTTTAAAAACGCATCTGCCCACGCAGCAAATGCAGGTCCAATATTATTCAATGTCTTGACGGATGTGCCATCATCCGTTGTCGTTAAAAGCTTCCAAATTCTCTACAAATTCATCAATTATCCAATCAGGTGTCGAGGCACCTGCTGTAACACCCGCTATATTTTTACCCAAAAGTACATTTTTATCAAGTTCATTCCAATTTTGCAAGTAAAACATTTGCTCGTTCACTTTTTTGCAAAGTTCAGCGAGCCTCCGCGTGTTAGCACTTTCCAGCCCACCGAGCACAAACATTATATCCACTTGCTTACACAATTGTATAGCCGAGGCTTGTCTTTTTATCGCCTCTTTACACAAAGTATTGATTACCTTCAATTCACTAAAGCTTTTTCGCCCTATAGCACCAAGCATCATGCCGAAGTGCTCCGGACTCTGGGTCGTTTGACAAACAACTCCCAATTTTGCATTTTCCGGAAGCTTACGTAAATCCGATTCATCAGCAATAACAACAACGTCTCTGGCACAACCCATCACCGCCTGGACTTCAGGATGCCTCTCTTCACCGATAATTACTACTTTATAACCATCCGCCTCGAGTTCCTCAGCTATTTGCTGGACTCTCTTAACCAATACGCAAGTCGCATCGACAATATTAAGTCCTTTCTCTTTGAGCCTGGCTATCTGCTTGGGAGCAGCACCGTGAGAACGAATAAGAACTGTCCCCGACCGAATCTCTTCCACGTTATCTACGGTTTTCAGCCCGGCCTTCGCCAGCCTTTCCACCTCGTCTCTGTTATGAATAATTGGCCCAAAACTATAAACAGGATTCCCTGTATTTTCCTGAGCCAGTATCTTTTCAGCAACACTTATAGCGTTTCTGACGCCGTGACAGAATCCACACTTTTCCGCAACGAGAACCTTCATAAGTATACTGAAATAGGTGCTAAACTGCTTTAAATACCTTACAATCGAGTTACAAGGATAGCTGTAATCACCAGTTCGGTCAAGCACAATTGCTATGCAAACTCAGCTGTTGTTATCCGACATCTTAGTAGACAAACATTGCTTTCCCACAATACAAAATACTAG
>CAYSLN010000231.1:0-3633 GCA_964431825.1 uncultured Pirellulales bacterium
TTCGATATTATACCAGAAACGGCCCGTTTTACAAGCAAAATTTTTCTCGATGCCGGATGCTCGATAGGAAAATGACACAAAATATCGCACCCTACAGGACTTCTTATTTAATAAGCGCCTGTTTTTTCTAAAGGGGATGTAACCTATGCTATATGGATGGCAGAAACTATGAAAAGAATGGGGCATCACGAGTCTAATCGAGTATTGACAACTGATGTCGTTTTTCTAATAATGGTAACGGCATAGGAAAGCAGTGTATTTAAATCTTGTGATGAGCCCGTCGCTAAAAGTCTTGCTGAAGTCATCGGTTAAAATATACCTAAATGTCGTCTTATACGGAAACCATATAGGCAATAACACGAAAGGAGCACAATGAAACTCAATCTACAGCAGAAGAAATGGGCATCAAAACGGCGCCAAGGTTTAGCTCCACGCGACCTATGTTACCTTCTGAAGAAGCAAAATGGCAAATGCGCTCTCTCCAAGGCAGAAATGATATTTGATAAAAGGCAAGGTACTCCGGTCGCCGGTGGCAAGGGTTGCCACCCTCTCTATGCTTCTGTGGATCATAAAGACCCTGGGAATCCCGCCGCTGAGCGCCAGATTGTATGTTACGCGTTAAACGACCTTAAGGGACATCTTCCCCTTAGTTGTTTTAATGCTCTCAAAGAGACTGATGCATGGTGCTCATTGATGAAGCAGTGGAAGGACCAAGCTGAGCGTGACAAAATGGACAGAGATGCTTTCAAGCGCCTGCTCCGACCAAACATGAAACCAAAAAAACGCTGAACCATCGCCTAGACTCTACGCGAAACCAGATGCGTGTCTCTTAAAGGTGAACTGGTACGTTCTGTGCGCTGAGAGCTTTAAATTGAAGACAATTCACTCCGCCGCTGGCGGAGAAGCACGAAGCACTAAATCCGAAATACTAAACAAATCCAAATTACTAAGATTCAAAGCCCAAACTGTTTTTGTCATTTGGATTTGCTCTGTAGAGAGCAATATGGCAAATTACCGGCACAAATTCCTTGATTATTAAGGACTCGTACGGTATCTTTATAACAGAGGTAAGCAGAAATGGACAAAAGGACCTTAAAAATAACCTCCATACACGATAAAGACGACCATAATTACTGGGCAAACAAGTCTTATCTTGAAAGAATCGGGGCCCTGGAGGAATTAAGGAGAATTATGTTCGGTTATGATCCATCTACCGAAAGACTTCAAAGAACTTTTACAGTTACTCAACTCAAAGAAGGTTGAGTATTTAGTGTTAGGCGGCTATGCCGTCGCTTTCTACGGATACCCCCGGGCCACCGGAGACACGGATATCAGGATTTGGCAGACCTTGAAAACTTAGAAAAATAAAATGTTTTTTAACAACTCCTTGCATCTGTTTACAATTAATCCTTCTCAGTCAGGGCGACTGCTGAGGCGATGGCGAAGTTTGCGGTATGAGTGATACTGACGCTTATATGTTTGATCCCAAGTCCGTCAGCGATTTTTTTGACCTCTCCGTCAAGGGTCACTTCCGGCCGTCCCGAACTATCGTTTACTATCTCAATGTCGGTCCAGGCAATTTTCCCCCGCCAGCCTGTCCCCATTAATTTAAGAACAGCTTCCTTCGCCGCGAAACGCCCGGCCAGCTTCTCTATTGTATTCTTATTGGCCTCGGCATAGGCCTGCTCAACAGTGGTAAAAACTCTATCGACAAATCGCTCACCGTGCCGCTTTACCATCTCTTCAATCCGCGGACAATCCACGAGATCTATACCATGTGCCACAATTTCCATTCGTCAGTCCTAACTTAAAAAACCCAAATTTCAACCTAGAGTCTCCGTTCTTTTTACTGGTTGCTCATTCGATAGAGCTTTTCCAGGCAGAAATCTATAAATGCGTCCGTTTCCTCCAGATTTGCATTCTGCATAAGTTCGGAATTAAGTTTGTCAACCGCTCTTTTCCATCGCTCGGTAGCAATTATCTGTTCTATCTGGTCCTGTACCTTTTCAAGTGGCTCATAACCCTTCGAGCGTTTCTCCTCCAGCTTCACTATAAAAATATGTCCGCTATTCTCCAGCGGCCCTGCAACCTGACCCGGCTGCATCTTTTCAGCTTCGACTGCAAGAATATCATAAGGCTCAGCAAACGATTCCGGATTTAGCGACTTCCACAATCCGTCATATTCCCGCCGGGGCCCATGTGAATACTGCTTCGCCAATGCGCCGAAATCTTCACCTCCGCGGAGACGAGCAAGCAATTCATCAGCCAGTTCTCTCGCCTGGTCCTGCCGGCTTCGATTCGGGTCGGTCACTTCTAACCTGGCCAGCTGAATATCAATCAACCGAATTTTTACCATTGCCGGTAATGCGAAAGATTCTTCCTTTATCCGGTTGTAACACTCCATCAACTCCGTATAAGTGACAGGCCTGGTATCAGATAACTTCGATGCTACATGCCACTGTGTGAGAATGAATCTTTTCCTGTCTTCCTTAAAACTCTCCCGATCCATCCCCATCTTCTTAAGTGCTTCGTCAGCTTTGGCCTGGTCACCTCCATAGTTGAGAACAAATTTTCTCAAATCGCTATCCGTTAGTTTTTCCAGAGTCTCGTCGGCTTCTTCGCCCAGTTTTTTTTTGGCTTCATAATAAAGCAAGGCATTCGATATCTTGGTCATAAGAATTTGCTTAATCTGCGGCCTAGCCCACTCTTTAAACTCCTCAAAGCCCCTTGCTCTCGCGATCGGCTCAAAGCTTTCTTTCAGTGACACAACCACTCCGTCACGCTCCGTCGTCGTCGCAATTATCTCGTCGCAGGTTATAGTCTCACCAGCCACAACCAGCATATCCGGAAGGTCACTCTTCCACTCAGCAGCAATACGGTCTAATTCGGCTTCGGTCAAAGCCGTTTTATTCTCGTCTCCACAACCACACAGTAAAAACGCTAAAAGCAAAAAACAGATACGCCTACACATAAGCCAATCTCTCATTTACCAAGTAAAAAACCGAACGCTCAAAATACGAAACTACAATTCTCCTTTTAGGCCGATTTCCTCAGCTACTTCTCGCATGCCCATAATCGCATCGTCGATGAGCTCACTCAATTCCACGCCCAGAATATCGGCACCTTTTTCGATTATATCCCGGTTCACACCCGCAGCGAAAGATTTATCCTTCCATTTCTTCCTGACTGATTTAACCTTCATGTCCATCACGCTTTTGCTCGGTCGGACCAACGCTGTGGCCACAATAAGCCCCGTAAGCTCATCAACCGCATACAGGGTCTTTTCCAGCTCGCTTTGTGGCTCGACATCGGTGCATATACCCCAGCCATGAGATAGTACGGCCCGGATGTATTCCTCCGGCCAGTTATGAGAGCGAAGAATCTCCTCGGTCTTACGGCAATGTTGGTCAGGGAACTGCTCGTAGTCCAGGTCATGAACAAGAGCGATAACGCCCCATTTTTCCTCATTTTCGCCGCGTTTTCGGGCTGTATAGCGCATCGCCGCCTCGACAGCCAGAGCATGTTTAATCAATCCTTCACTCTTGTTATACTCTTTTAGCAGTGACAGGGCCTCTTCCCGGCTCGGCTTAACCTTTGCCATAATCTGCTCCCTGATACAATGAAAATCCTCAA
>CAYSLN010000232.1:0-3602 GCA_964431825.1 uncultured Pirellulales bacterium
GTCGATGCGGTTCTCGATGAACAATTCTTCGTAGGGTGTACCCGGCGGTTTGAGAAATTCATCCATAACTGTACGCAGCCTTCGTAAATACATTTCTCGCACAGTGGCATCTTCGAAAAGAGCATCGATAAGGTTGTTCCAGTGATAGTTCCATTCCTGGCAGTCCTGCTTTCCGACAAGAGGATGTGAGGGTTTGACGTCTGTGGGTTTGCCGGGGACCTGGTCGTCGTCGGCGTAGATGTAGTCGTGGTAGGAGCTGCCTGTCCAGTTCGAGCCCCAGGTCAGGTCGTGGTCCCAGGGCAGGAAGAACCATTCGCCGGAACCGTCGGAATCACGATAGAGATAATGATTTTTATGGGGGTGGTCGTTCTGATGCGTAATTATGGTTGCGGCAAGATAGTTGAGAGTCAAAGGCAAATTCACCTGGTCGAAGATGTTGTTATGTAGCGTTGTTCCGCTGGTGTTGTTGATACTGTTGCAGAAGTTGTCCAGGTCACTTCTGCCCTCCCAGCGGCGTGTCTTCTTCTCAGCGCTGCCTCCTGCGTAAAATGTATTATACATTTTGTATAGTGCCCCGTCCGGGTCAAGACCTTCGCGTTCGAGCAGTTCTTCCTCCGGCTCTTCAATGAAGACATAGACGCCGCGAAACTGGCCATTGCGCTGAGCGCGCATAGGGAAGGAAACGCTACCGGGACAGCCGCACCAGTCGTACGCCTCAAATGCAAGATTCTGCCTCAGGTATGCCTTATCACTGTAGGTACAGTTCAGGTTAAACTCATTTACACGGAGCTTATCCGGGTCGAATCTAAATTTATAACCGCGGTTGAAATTAAATTTAAGGTGTTTTTTATCATTCCATCCGTTCGATGCAGTGCTTCCACCTCGGCGATGGATAACAATGTTATCATAAAATTCCCAAAGGTAGTAAACCGAGCCTCGTGTGCCACTATCTGTTTCCGAGGCAGCTACGTTCTGTACGAACCACTCTATCACCGCAAGCTGGGTATTTACGGCAGGGTCTTTTACAACCGTACCATAGTACTCTGGCGAGTTGTCCGGGTAGGGAAACAGCGGATTGCGTGATATTTCATTATTGGTGTCCTCTGCGGTAACGTACCAGCGGACCATTTCACCGGGTGCTGAGGCGCTGGCAGGAATGACAGCTCCGTATATTCCGTCCGCAGCATCGCCGTCACCGTGCAGGCCATCGTCAACCATGGTGACATTGATTTCGCTGCCGTACATAACACGATAATGCAATCTCACCGTTTGAATTGGATGGTATGTTTCGGTGACCTCAGCTGTGATAATTATATCATTACTGTCGGCTGGCCGAGGCGGATTCTTAGTGACATTACGAATGGCAGGACCAATACTCGCCATAGCGCCCTTGTTGTGCGCGCCGGGCGTGGCGTCTAAGTAATAACCTTCAGCCATAGAGTTAACATCACTGGATTCGGCTTTACTGCTGATAAGTTTCGGTAAAATCAGAAGGTCTGAACTGGTCGTTTTCCAGTTAAGTCCATGAATAGCCAGAACATTATCACCCACCCGTAGCTGGCCCTTGTGTTCGGTTATATCATATGGTTCAAATTCATGGGCGGCTGCATCACTACAATTACCAGTGGCTCCGGAATTCCAGGTCAGGTTTTCCAAATCAGCAAGCTCACTTGCTACTATCTGTCCATTAAGATAAGCTACAAACCCATCGTCGCGCTTTATATAAAACATCAATTTATCACATTGGACCGTCTCGGCTATTGTAAAGTTAATGCGGACATAAACCGTTTCATTAACATTCTGCATCGCACCTACATCAAGATTGATGAGATAATCATATTCGGTTCCTGTATCATATCCGACGCCGATTGTCCCGCTGAGCCAGTCTGAATCGTTAAATTCTGGTTCCGTCCAGCTCAGGCCAAGTGAATCATCAGCAGGTATCAGGGCCTTTGCAGAAACAACCTCTGGTACCAGTATTGTATCTGTGTACACAACGACATTTTCATTATTCAGTCCATAAGAGATGTCAACAAACTGGGGCGGATATTGATCATAACTATACGCGATTGTTTCGCCGTCGGGAAAAACAAGAGCCAGAAATTCACCGCTGGCTTGCAGAACGAAATTGGTATGTAACTTGCCCTCCGGGTCGCGACGGTCTTTGCCGGAGGCAAAGACAACCACATGTTCATCGGGACCAATCTCAACCCCTGGGAATTCCCATTTGTTCAAGTCGTTGGCATCGTCTGTCAGATACCAGCCATCCAGATTGATAGTTTGCCCAGTTGGATTATAAATCTCAATCCAGTCGGATGAACTGCCGTCTTCGTCCATCAGTGTATCTTCGTTGGCTGCCATGAACTCGCTGATGACAAGGATGTATCCTTTTGCTTTCCAGTTTTCTGCCATTATGGCAAAATCAAGCATATTTATACCATCCTCACCGTCTAGGTCGGCTTCGCAGCCTGGAATCAGGCAATTTGGGTCCAACCACCCCTCAGCAAGAATCCGCAGGTCCTCTAAATCAACGCAGTTATCTCCATCAAGGTCACCTGTAACGTGTTGTTGGGCACTGGCTGAACCTGCCAGAGATGTAATCAACATCATTAGTAGCAGTGAGGTTGCTGTGGCTTTGAGCATCTTTTAATCCTTCCTCACCTATTCTGCACTAATTGAGCTTAGCTCATGTCCTATTGATATGAGAAAAAATCTGTAATTTAATATTATTATAACATTTTTAAGACAGTTGATTCAATTGTTTTTTAGTTGAACTGTTGTTTCAGTAATTATCCGTTATTTCTTAACCGCATGACTGAAGGAATTCTCTTTAGTTGTAGTATATTAACTGCCGACGAAACGCCATTCTGAGCAAGAATCGAGCCGAAGGTCTTACGTAAATCATGGAACTTCAAATCAGCCAATCCCGCACACTCGCATATCCTTTTCCACCGCTTGTGGCTGCAATTGCCGTTGAATTCGCGACTGTAGAAAGCATAACTCGTGACGGAGAATATCAATGTCGGCTCTGGTTCGCCAATGGCGGACTAATCCACGGATATCAGACTGATTCATCGTCGAAGCAGCCTGCACCTTGAAGTGTCATAAAAGAAATGTAGAAAAACAAAAAATAACCGAATATTATCGACCTGATGGTCGTTCCATATAAGTACGGTTGTAGTTTTTTGCTGAGCAATTCCTTATACTGTTTGTAGAAAATACTTCCCAGATAAGGCTTGAACGACACACGGATTATATAACCTATTGGCTTTCATTTCGTATAATAATCACAAGCTGATGTATGACAGTGACTTGTAATTATCGACCGCCGTTGCCTTGTTGAAAATAACAACCGTTACTACAACTAATTCGAGATTATCTAAAAATGAAAACAATTTTTTAGGAGGCAGGACTATGAAAACTTTAAAGAGAAAAACACGGTCAGACAAATTTCCACTTACATTTCATCCAACGGGACAATACTGTAAAAAGATCAAAGGAAAAACATATTACTTCGGCTCTAACAAGAAAGAGGCACTTCAAAGATATCTTGACCAGGCAACATATTTGCACGGATGTCAAGACAATCTACAACAAAAACC
>CAYSLN010000233.1:0-3591 GCA_964431825.1 uncultured Pirellulales bacterium
TACGGCCGACTTCGTAGATTATGCTGCTTTGGCGGAAGGCTGGCTTGATGAGCAAATGTGGCCGTGATCGTGAATTTTGCTGCTGACCTGAATGGTCAGTGAAAGTATAGTATTAATTCGGGGCCTATACTAATTTGTAGTATAGGCCCCGATTGATTTTTGTATTTTGTGTTGCGTATTGGACATTGTGAGAGCAGGATTTGAAGTAAGTCCTACAAAAAAAAGAATAGAGATAAATGCCGAACAGAGGGTCTCGTAAGCAGCCTTTGCCCTTTGGTAAAGGAAATGTGTTTTTCATTAGGGGTGACGTAATCTTTTTTAACGACGAGACTTTTACTAAAGGTTATGATACAAATGAAATTACTGTATGTTGTTTTGTTGTGCTTGCCATGACGTAAAAACTTTAAGAGCCAAGATAGTCCGATAAAGTAATTGTTGTTTTCGAGAATTGAACAGTTGACCAAACACAGGTCTTTTTGCTATAATAACTTAGTACAGGTAGTCCCCGTAATGAAAACCCTTTAAAGGTTTCTCAGAAGCAAAGTGATATTTTCGGGGGCCATATTAAGAAATGAAAATAATGGCAGTCCAGTTTGTTTGAATGGGTTATAGTCGATGTGAAAGATTTCTGAAAAAGGCATTAAAATGCAAGCGAAAACTTTGGGCGAATTAGCCAAATATGTAGGTGGCCGAGTTTGCGGTGACCCAGAGGTAAGAGTTAAGTCCGCCTCTACGCTTGGGCGGGCACGCGAAGGCGATATAACATTTTTGGTTAACCGCAAGTATCAGAAGCAGCTGCGAACGACCAAGGCAAGTGCGGTAATTGTAGCTAAAGAGACAACCGAGACCTCGGTTCCTCTTTTGGTGGTCGACGATCCTTACTATGCCTTTATGCAAATTATGGTTTTGCTGCACGGCCATCGCAAGCACAAAAAGGTGGGTGTTAGCCCGCGGGCCTCAATATCGGATAGTGCTAAAATCGGGGCAGACTGCCATATTCACGATTTTGTGACAATAGCCGATGAAGCAAAGATTGGAGATGGCTGTGTAATCTATCCCAGTGCGTACGTTGGGCGTGGTGTGCAAATAGGTAATGACAGTATAATATATCCCAATGTTACTATTTATGATGGGTGTGTAATGGGCAACCGCGTAATTATAAATGCGAATTCAAACATTGGGGAAGATGGTTTCGGTTATGCCAGCTATAAAGGCATACACCACAAGATACCACAGATTGGCGGGGTTATTATAGAAGACGATGTTGAAATTGGTGCCTGTTGCGGAATTGAACGAGGCACACTCGGTGATACTGTAATTGGCCAAGGCAGTAAGTTGGGTGACCTAGTCACGATAGGACATGGTGCCAAGATTGGTCCGCATTGTTTGCTCGTGGCTCAGGTTGGTGTTGCCGGCTCGACGACCCTTGGACATCATTGCATAGTGGGAGGCCAGGCGGGTATTGCAGGGCATACAAATATCGGGAACAACGTTACAATTGCAGCTCAGGCCGGTGTTGTTAACAATATTCCAGATAGCCAGGTGGTGGTTGGCGCACCTGCTGTCGAAGCAGGTCAGGGAAAGCGAGCATACAGTATGATACAATACCTACCTGATATGCGACAAAATATTCGGAACCTGCAAAAACAGATTAAAAAGATCAGTTCACCTACTGAATCTAATTCTGAAAAGTCGACTGAGCAGAATGATGAGTCGTGAGTTGTGCTCTGGTGTCGGAGATGTAATACACAAAGCACAAGACGCAGGGCATGAGATGCAAATCGGATGTTGAATAAGAAATATCGAGTTCTGAATAGGACACTTTTTTGAACGAGGGACGGGAAACGAGAGACGGAAGGCGAGATGTACTTGGTTTGATAGCTGGAGGTGGTAGATTGCCCTTCCTTGTAGCCGCTGGTGCTAAGAGGGTGGGATTGAAAGTGATTTGCGTCGGCTTGCTTGGTAGTGTAGATAGCAGCTTGGCTGACGAAGTAGACGTGTTTTATCAAGTGTCGGTTGCCCAGCCGGGGAGTTGGATACGGAAGTTAAAGAAGCACAACGTAACCAAGGCGATTATGGTCGGGCGGGTTGACAAATCACAACTTTTTACACCTTGGCGAATCCTGCGGTATTTACCGGATTGGCGGGCTTTCAGGATATATTATTGGCGACTACGCAGCAAAAACAAGCTAACGGACTCGCTTTTGTCTGCCATGGCCGAGGAGCTGGCAAGCAGTGGAATATTTTTGGAGAATTCAACAATGTACTGTAAGGAGCATCTTGCGACCGCAGGGGTAATGACAGAACTTCGGCCCAGCCCCCAGGCTGAAGGTGACGTTGAATTTGGCTGGCAAATGGTAAAAAAGCTTGGTGAGCTGGACATAGGCCAGGCGATTGCAGTAAAGGAAAAAGAGGTGATCGCTGTTGAGGCGATAGAAGGTACGGCGAAGATGATCCAGCGGGCAGGTCAATTCTGTAAGTCGGGAAACTGGACACTGCTCAAGAGTTCCAAACCGAACCAGGACATGCGATTTGATGTGCCCTGTGTAGGACCTGATACTATCAGAAGTTTAGCCAAGAATGGAGGAAAATGTCTTGTTGTAGAAGCAGACAAGACAATAATTATCGACAAGCCGGAGACAATAAAACTTGCCAACCAGTTGGGCATAGCCATTCTGGGTCGTTGAGTTGGTGTCTTTCAAGTACTTATATATATCCTGAAACTTTATGGCTGAATCTACATTTCAACACGTAATCAAGTACGCTTCCCCAGAAAAAGGAGATAAATCGTTTTTGCTTACAGCCTTTTCACGAATTTTTGCTGAAAGACACGTTGGCGTATTTGACAAATGTTTTTACAAAGGAACACAGCCATCTGATATTATAGAACAAATGGATACGCTTATGGATAAAGGGCAGGTTCTTAAGAATGATGATACCTGCTATGTATCCCGTGTAACATGGAATGGCGAAGATGTAGTGGTCAAGCGCTTTAATCATAAGGGTTTTATTCATTCACTGCGTCATACAATAAAGAAATCCCGTGCACGGCGTGGGTGGTTGCACGCGAATCGGCTTGTGATGCTGCACATATCTACGGCGAGGCCGCTGGCTTACATTGAACAGTGTAAGGGATTGCTTGTATGGAAGTCTTATCTTATAACCGAATACGTTAAAGGACAGAGGTTTAATGATTTCCTGACGGACGGCAATGTAACTGATGAGAAACGTTCGGAGGTAACTCGGCAGGTAAGTGAATTAGTGGGTAAGCTGGGCAAATATCGCATAACACATGGAGATTTAAAACATACGAACATCCTAATCACAGAGAATGGGCCTGTTCTTATGGACCTCGATGGGATGAAAGTGCATAGATGGCAGCTGTTGTTTAGAATCAAGAGGGATAAAGATATCGCCCGCCTGAAGAAAAAATGAGCAGTCAAACCAGTTGAGAAGATTGTAATACGAGTAGGTAGATACTCTGTTGCTACTATATCAAGACGGGAATTATTGTTTATCTTTGTGTAGCTTATATTCGACGCTGTCAACGAGAGCCTGCCAGCTTGCCTCGATTACGTTTTCCGAGCAGCC
>CAYSLN010000234.1:0-3578 GCA_964431825.1 uncultured Pirellulales bacterium
CTATGAAAGGGACGCCGAACGAGGTGGCGGTGCAGTCGGCGGTTTATAATCGCTTCCAGGTTGATCGGTGCCTGAAATATGCATTCGAATATACACGCAAGCACGGCAAAAAGGCCCGCGGAAAAGGTGAAAACAATACGCTGGCCCTTTGCGGCAAAACAAACGTGCTGACGTATGTATATGATTTGTGGGAGAGGGCGTTTCATGAGATGGGCAAGAAAGATTATCCCGATATAAAAAGGGAGTATTATCACGTCGATGCTACATGTATGTGGATGGTGAAGAATCCGGAGTGGTTCGATGTTATTGTAACGGGCAATATGTTCGGCGACATTATCACCGACCTCGGGGCAATAGTGCAAGGTGGTATGGGTATTGCGGCGGGCGGGAATCTTAATCCCGAAGGCGTTAGTATGTTCGAGCCGATAGGCGGCAGTGCGCCAAAGTATACCGGCAAAGGTGTTATTAATCCTCTGGCTGCCATCTGTGCAGGGCAAATGATGCTGGCGGCTCTCGGCGAGGAAAAGGCGGCAGATGCGGTGGAAAAGGCTGTGATGTTCGTAACTGCCAAGAAGATAAAATCGCTGCAGGCGGGTAAGACGGGTTACTCGACGAGCGAGATCGGAGATTTGGTCGCGGAAAAAGTTGCTGAGTAAACAAAGAGTATAAGGCCGGGAGCTATTGCAGAAGTTTTATCACTCCACGGTTGCCATCGACTTGTATAGTCTGGCCGGTCTTGATAATTTTTGTTGCATGGCCTACGTTGACGACCGCGGGCAGGCCAAGCTCACGGGCGACGATGCTGCCGTGTGAAAGCAAGCTGCCCTGATTCATTACTATTCCCGCGGCGGGGAGAAAATAAGGGGTCCAGCCCGGATCGGTAAAGGGAGCTACGAGAATCTCACCAGCTTCGAGCTGCGTGTGACTGTCGGTTCTGAGAATCACCTTTGCCTTTCCGGTTGCCACGCCGGGGCTTACGGCAAGGCCTTTCAGCACTTGAGAGTCGGTCTTTACTTTTTCAGGCACATAGCTGTCGGGATCGAAACTGCCTACAATCAAATCCGGAGGTGTTATCAAGTTGCATTTGTCGTATTCTGTTCGCCTGGAGGCAATGACATTCTTGACGTCGAATTCGGCCTGTCCTTTTGTCACGGCCTCGATCTCCTCAAGCTTGAGAAAGAATATATCGTCGGGGTCGGCGAGTATGTTGGCTGCATGTAGTCTGTTACCGAGTTCGATAAGCAAATTTCGCATATTAACCAACATTTTTACGGTTTCACTTTTTATGTTCTCGCGAAAGACAGCACTGTTCTGAGAGCGTACAAGAAAATGATTGAAGAACATTCGCTTTACTGGATTCCTGAGCTGCCGGCGACATTGCTGCTCAAAAGAGCGACGCTGTCGGGTAATTTCTTCGAGATTTTCGAGTGGGTTGGTCTTCTCGATACATGAAATATAGCCTCGGATTAGCCCAAGGACATAATCCGGGGATTCAGACCACCGGGGATTGTATAGCTCTAATTCAGCTCGGCAGTGATGGCCGTGGTTAGCCATGAAGTCGTTCCAGCATTTGAGAAGTTCATCTGCTTGTGGCATCTTGGATATCCCGGCTGCGATGTCGTGCCATGAGTCTCCTGCAAGGATGCGTCTTTTGAGTTCGGGCAATTCATTGGTTTTGACAGCCAATTGCCAGAGGTCTATAGCGGCCTGGGCATCGTCCATGTTGCCAACGCCAGCTAACAACCTGCCTGCGTATGTCACGTCTGAAAACCATCTTTCACATACCCATAAAAGACCGAAATACGCGGTCATTGTTCCAAACAGATACGGTGCGTAGCCGAGTACATCACAAAACTCAGCGGTGAAAGCTGCGCATCGGCTGGTAATCTGTTCGTTGGACATGCTGCTAATGTCAAGCTGTTCCCGTTTTTGATTCTTGGCTTTGGTTTCTGCGAGTATGATTTGCCCTTTTCTGGGAGTACAGGAGAGAATTCCGGCAATCAGAATAGGGATCTTCAGAACGAATCGCGTTCGGCTGACTCTTATCTTTGGCAGGTCGTTTTCTGTCATATTCTCGAATATCTCGTTCATTTTGTTTATATCAGGGTTACTTCCAGCGAACTCTGCCCAGTCATATTTGCCGGAACCAGGAATGGCTCTAATGACGGCTGCCCAGAAGCTTGCGTTGAAATAGACGCGTCCGGCAAAGTAACCGTGTATGGGGACACCTGCCCATTCGATGCAGAGAATATCAAAGACAGGGTCAAACAGGACTTCTAACATATTGTCAATGAGGGACTTTGTGATTGGTGTGACGACATCCGGCATGACTTCCTCGAGGGTAAACCTGCACCAGATCCAACGGTCGCGTGACGACCGTGCTGTTCCGAGTGTAGTAATGGGTCTGGATTGGAGTAAATAAATCTTATTGTTATATAGCGACCACTCGATGTCCTGGGGGCAGCGGAATTGCATCTCCACTTTGCCTGCAAGTTTCGCCAAATGTTTTATTTGCTTTTTATTAAGAGAGGAAGTAATCAACTTTTCATACGGAACAGTCTGTTCTTTGACTGATCCTTGCCTATCGAGTACACATTCGATTTTCTTTTCTGAGATTTCACGAAAAAGGAGACTTAGTTTATTTCTATTAACCACAAATCTATCAGGTGTCACCTTGCCTGAGACCAGGGTCTGGCCCAATCCAAAGCACGCCTCGATTACAATGTTGCCTGAAGGTCCGTAGCGAGGATCGGCGGTGAAGACTACGCCGGAAGCATCGGCTGAGATAAGTGACTGGACAATTACGGCCATGTCTACCTTAAGGTGGTCGAAGGCATTTTTGCGGCGGTATTCATAAGCCCGTTCTGTCCACAGGGAAGCCCAGCATTTCCTGACGGCATCAAAACATGCTGAGAGATTAGCTATACCCAAGTAGGTGTCATACTGGCCGGCGAAGGAATGGCCCGGCAAGTCCTCGGCAGTGGCTGAGGAGCGAACGGCAATGCGGTCGGCTGCGAGTTTGTGATAATGTTTTTCTATTTGCTCGGTAAGTTTTTCAGATAAAGGTATTTCAACTATGGTCCGGCGGATATCGGACAAAATCCTGTTTTTTTCGCCGGCTCCCGCCTTTTCAAGCTTGCGCAAGGCTGCCTTTATTTGAGACATCACATTGCCCGAGTTAAGATGCTCACGATAGGCATCGCCGGTTACACAAAATCCGGTGGGTACTGCAAAACCCATGCGAGTCATTCGGGCAAGGCTCAGAGCTTTGCTTCCGACAAGGTCGGCATTTTGGTCCTGAATTAAATCCAGGCTGATAACAAGATGTGTTTTTCCCATACGCTTCTCAAGGTAACCTTATGCACATTAGTTCAAATTTAGTATACTTTGTTTTACGAGTTGACACAAGAAGAACGGTCGGCGCCTTGCCCGGCTGGATGTGGTTTTGCAGTTCCTGTTTATGATAGTTTGATTTCGACTTTTCAATGTGATATATTATGGCCCAATTATGCCAGCTAATTTAACACCGGAATATTTTAAGGCCGAGCAGTGGTATAGAACCGCTACGACGAACGATG
>CAYSLN010000235.1:0-3543 GCA_964431825.1 uncultured Pirellulales bacterium
CCACACCACCTATGGGCAAGAGCGTAATACTCTTTGCTTCTTTGCCGAAACGGCGGGCAATAAGGCTGTGGCCTATCTCGTGAATCAACACACAAACAAACACTGCACATATAAATAACGTAGCCAGCAAAGCTCGTTCAAATCCGTGCTGTGGTAACACGGATATGAATATGAAGAATAGAAGCAGAAAAAATGTGACGTGGATACGAAAGTTTATCCCAAAGATTTTCCCGATATTTATAGACCAACCCATTGTCAACTCCTTTAATTATTTGTTGAATCTATACACCAAAGCTACTTGTCCGAAGCCGCTGATTCGACCTCAGTTTCTCGGTATCTTGAGCACTACATATTGACTGTGTCCCTGCATGTTGACTAACAACAGAATGCTGCCTTCTTTGACCGCTTCACTAATTCTTTTTTGGAAATCCCTTGTGTTAACAACAGTTTGGCGGTTAACTTCCATTATAAGTGTTCCTGGAGTGATTCCATTTTCCGCTGCAACCGACCCTGGAGTAACTTGGGAAACGATGACACCGCTTTGACCTTTGTAACCAAACCGTTGAGCTAAATCATCCGTCAAGTCCTGAACCTCAATTCCCAGCTTGGTAGCTGGCTCAGGCTCTGATACCGAACTGGCTACCGCCGGACGTCTTTCCGGCCTTTCTCCCAGAGCAACAGTGATGTTCTTCTGTTGGTTTTCGCGAAGCACAACCAGATTGGCTTTTGTCCCAGGTTTGAGCATGGAGACGCGATATTGGAGATCAGAGGCTTTTTGAACGGTCTGTCCATTCAACTCGGTTACTATATCGCCTTGTTTTATGCCAGCATTGTCAGCCGGTGAGTTTTTTGTTACCTCAGAGACAAGCACGCCGCGAGTTTCCTCCTTCTTTATCCCAAATGATTTAGCTAAATCGGGTGTAAGGTCCTGGATACTGACACCGAGGAATCCGCGTACTACTTTACCACCTTTGACAAGTTGTTCATAAACAGCTTTTGCCATATTAACCGGAATAGCCAGCCCTATTCCGACATTTCCGGTTGATCCAATAATCGCCGTGTTAATCCCGACCGCTTCACCATCTAGGTTTATTAAGGGACCTCCGGAATTACCGGGGTTGATGGCTGCATCAGTCTGAATGAAATCCTCATAGGTCGTCAAGTGAATATCGCTTCTGCCCTTTGCGCTGATAATGCCAGCCGTCACGGTATGTGATAAACCAAACGGGCTTCCGATTGCTAACACCCACTGACCCACTTTGAGTTTGTCTGAGTCTCCCAACTGCATTGTTGGTAAATCCTTATTGGAGTCGATCTTTATTACCGCCAAGTCAGTTTCAGGGTCTGATCCGATAAGCTTCGCTTCGATCTCTTGGTTCTCACTAAGTTTGACCGTTATTTTGCTGGCTTTGCCCACTACATGGTCATTTGTGAGTATATAACCATCTTTCGAAATTATAAAGCCCGAGCCCTGCGCCATCTGTTTGAAACTCGGTTGTTGCCCGGACTGTGGCCTTGTGCCTCCAGGAGGACGCCCACGGAAGAAGAAATCGAAAAAGTCATCTCCAAAGGGATCGAAGGGTGAGCCAAATGGTGATTCCGGTATGCCTTCGAAGATTTGTCCATGGCTTTGAACTTCCACCTTGATACCTACTACCGCCGGGGAAGCTTTCTCAGCTATCTGGGTAAAGGTGTCTCCGATCTCGCGTAGCGCCTGTAGGCTGTTCTGTCCCTGTGCTGAAAATGCGGGCGTGAACAGTCCGGTGCATAAGACAATGGACAATACCAGAGAACATACATTTCTGGTTAGGCCTGAGTGCAATTGTCTGTTCATTTTTATTATCTCCTTAATATTAACATGATCTTTGCAAAACACAGATATTCACTAAAATTTTAACATTCTATTCATACATAACTTAACAAGCCGGTCCTTCACTACTCTAAGCAACCTTCACGATTTAAGAAGATTTGATCCAGTTCCATGCGTCTTCTATATTTGATGTTTTGTAATATTTAACATTAGTATGAATAAGAGGTTTTTCCAAGAGTTCTAACCATTTTTCCCATTCTTTCTGACCGACAATTGCAAGTCGCTCAATGTTCTTGATGTGTTTTATCCAGAATACCAAGTCATCCCAGGCAGTTTTTAAGTCAAATTCCTGAGGATAATCTACTACCATAAGCAGTCTCGTTTTACCATGATCAGCTATAATTGCTTCTACTTCAGCGACAAAACCTTTATACTCATTGTCCATAAGTTCTCCACTGAATTTGAATCCTATTGCTTTCCCTGAAGATTCTTTTAATTTCTGAATCATTTTTAATCCTTTTAGTTTTTAACGTAACCTGTATATGGACATTATTGGCCCTTAATGTGTTCAGGCTGTAATGAATTTTCAAAAACAAGGACTGGCCTTAAGATAAAACTGGACTGCTGCCAGATAATTTACTATTCGCTGGTATCTGTTAAGAATCAATAACTTACTTTTATTAAGCATAGATATATCAGATGCGATATTCTTTTCGGTATTTAAATAATCTGCCATATTCTCCTCATTTTAGCAATGCTGCCATGAACATCCATGCGCTAAGAATAAAACCCACAATAAGTCCGGCTATACTCATGTTCATTGGAACTTCTGTCTGTCCAATAGTAACACGGAGTTTCATGACCAATCTGGCAAGGTGTAATATCGAAACAATAAGAAAGATTACGCCTGCTACAATAAGCGTGATATTTTTTGACATAACATCACTCCAGATAAAGATATCCTTTCTGTCCCTTAAATTGTTATTTTGCCCACTCTGTTTGTAAAAGAACTCGCTTGTCTATTTATGATATTCCCAGATATTCTGAAACAAGTTCTATGAACCTTTTAGCAACAATACGGTAGTCATAATTTTTAAGAACCCTATGCCTACCCTGTTCGCCCATACGCTGCCTTAGTTTAGCATCCTGCATTAAATCCATAAGATAATTTGCAATATCCTGGACACTAGCTCGATAATCAACAGTACGGGGTCGCCTGAAAACTACACGGTGCTGTTGTTCAAATCCTGATTCTTCTCCGAGCATTGTCTCTTTCATTCTGACTTCTTGGGCAACTGAAGCCAAAAAAGCGGTCTTACCGTGCACTAACGTATCCAGCATAGCCATCGCTCTTATGCCAATTACAGGTTTGCCACATGCTCCCGCTTCGACCTGGACCATACCGAACCCTTCCAGCCGTGAGGGAGCAGCATATATGTCACAGGCAGCGATTAGATAAGGCATGAAGTTTCGTGATATTCTGCCAGTGGTGTAAATCACGTTTTTGTCGATGCCGAGGTGTTCCGCCAATCGAAGGTCTGAAATATTCTGCTCATCTGTTCGCGGCTGAGGCCAAACCTTGCAGACATATTTCCAATCGGGTGCCTTGTGGTCAATAATTGCCAAAGCCTGCATCACCTCCTGGGCACCTTTGGAAGCTGCATCTCCGCCTATGGTGAGAATCATTATCTGGTCATCGGCAACACCAAGAGCCTCGCGTACCGCCTTAACCT
>CAYSLN010000236.1:0-3534 GCA_964431825.1 uncultured Pirellulales bacterium
GCATCGCTAAAAGAAACCCGGCCCGGCCCCGCTACCTGCACCTGCTCGCCGTATTTTCGAGGACAACGATAGCATATCAATGGGAAGATGTCAAACAATATCGGACGTATTGCAGGTTTGAAAGTGGGATTTGGGCATTTGAGTTGACAAGGATGAGAGAGCAGCCTATTATATCGATTCTAATCGAACTATAGGAAGGATGTTGCAAGTTATGTCAGGTAAAGGGTTTACACATCTTCATCTTCACAGTCAGTATTCACTGCTCGATGGTGCCATCTCATTTGACAGGCTGCTCAAGCAGTGCAAGAAGCTCGGTATGGAGACGGTGGCTGTTACGGACCACGGGAACATGTTCGGTGCGGTGGAGTTCTATACCAAGGCGGTGGCGGCGCATATCAAGCCGATACTTGGGATCGAGGCTTATGTTGCGCCGGGCAGCAGGTTCGACAGGACGAAAACGAGTATCACAGATGCTGCGCATCATTTAATTTTGCTGGCTGAAAACATTGTCGGCTATCAGAATCTGCTCAAACTGGCAAGTGCCGGTTATACGGAGGGATTCTACTATCGACCGAGAATCGACAAAGAAATTTTGGCTGAATTAAACGAGGGATTGATATGCACTTCGGCGTGTCTTAAGGGGCAGGTTGCGACTGAGATAGCGGGTGGTAACGAAAAGGGAGCGGTCGCTGCGGCGGAGAGCTATTTAAAGATTTTCGGGGACGAGAGATTCTTTATCGAGATACAAAATCATGAAGGCGATGACCCGAATATACGCGCGGGTCTTATCGGCCTTGCGAAAAAGATGGGGATTGGGCTGGTGGTGACAAACGATGTGCATTTTCTTAAGGAAGACGACTACGAGGCGCATAATTGCCTTTGTTCGATAAGCACGGGGAAAAGGGCAGACGACCCTTACAGGATGATTTATCCGGCGGATATATATCTAAAGAGTGCAGAGGAGATGCGCCGGATTCCAGAATTCGAAGGTGACTGGAATGAGGCCTGTGATAATACTGTGGCGATTGCGGAACGGTGCAATGTTGAGCTTGATTTGAAGAGCCGACATGCGCCGCGTTTTGAGCCTGAGGACGGTTCGACGCCGGAGGAGTTTCTAACTAAATTGTGCCATGAGGGGGCGGAGCATAAATACGGCGAGATTACCGAGCAGATAAAGGAGAGGCTCGACAGGGAGCTGGGTGTAATCGAGTCGAAGGGGTTTGCGAGTTATTTTCTTATCGTCTGGGACTTTTGCAAGTACGCGCACCAGAACAATATTCCTATAGGCGCCAGAGGCAGCGGGGTAGGGACACTCGTCGGGTATTGTCTTGGGTTGTGCGATGTGGACCCAATCCGGTACGATTTGCTCTTCGAGCGGTTTATGGACCCGCAGCGCAACGAGATGCCGGATATTGATATCGATATCTGCCAGGCCCATCGAGCTGAAATCATCGACTATGTGCGTCATAAGTACGGTCATGTGGCGCAGATTATAACTTTCGGGACGATGAAGGCGCGGGCGGTTATCCGTGACATTTGCAGGGTGTTAGGGGTTCCGTTGGGTGAGGCGGACAGGCTGGCGAAGCTTGTGCCGTTTTCGCTTGATATGACGCTGGATAAAGCGATGAAGACCGAGCCGGAGTTGAAGCGGGCTTACGAGCAGAATGAACTGACGAGAAAAGTAATTGATATCGGCAAGAAGCTGGAAGGTCTTGCTCGTCATGCATCGGTTCACGCGGCGGGTGTTGTTATTGCCGATGAGCCATTGACCAACTTTGTGCCGTTGTATAAGGCAGCCGGCTCCGATGACATTGTGACGCAGTACGAAGGGCCGATGGTTGAGAAGGTCGGATTGTTGAAGATGGACTTTTTGGGTTTGAAGACCCTGAGTGTATTGGAGCGGGCGTGTCGTATAGTCAAGGAAATCCATGGGGTGGACATTGACTTAGAGAAGATAGACATTACGGATTCCAAGGTCTTTAAGCTATTTTCGGCGGGCAGGACGAAAGGCATTTTCCAGTTCGAGTCGGGGGGGATGCAGAATCTGCTGATGAAGATGAAACCCGACCGGATAGAAGACCTGATAGCGGCGAATGCTCTTTATCGACCTGGGCCTATGATATTGATTCCGGAGTACGTCGAGCGGAAGCACGGGGGGAAATGGAGCCTGCCTCATCCGATTATGACGGAGGTTTTGGAAGAGACTTATGGTGTGATGACTTATCAGGAACAGGTGATGCGTATATGTAATCGGCTGGGTGATATACCGCTGCGGGAGGCCTACACTTTAATCAAGGCGATAAGCAAAAAGAAAGCGAGGACAATCGCGAAGGAGAGAGAGAGATTTACAGCGGGGTGTGTTGAGAAGGGATTGACTGGGTCCCAGGCCGGACAGATTTTCGAGGTTATCGAGCGGTTTGCGGGGTACGGATTTAACAAGAGTCATTCGACGCGCTACGCGTTTATTGCATACCAGACTGCGTATATGAAGGCGCATTGGCCTGCGGAGTTTATGGCGGCACTTTTGACGTATGAGGTGGACAACACGGACAAGGTGGTCGATTATATTGCGGAGTGTGGCGAGATGGGCATCAAGGTTTTGGCGCCGGATATAAATGAGAGCGGGGTATATTTTACGCCACTTTATGAGGAACAGGAAGGTAAGAAAAAGAAAGGTGCTGTGATACGTTTTGGATTGGCTGCGGTCAAAGGGGTTGGGGGGAAGGCGGTCGAACAGATTATCGCGGCGCGTGAGAGGGTTGGGCGATTCGAGAGTTTGTTCCATTTTTGTGAGAATGTGGATTTGAGGGCGGCCAACAAGCAGGTGCTCGAGGCGCTCATAAAAGCGGGGGCTTTCGACAGGCTCGGCGGACACCGGGCGCAGATGATGAAGGGTCTGGAGAAGGCGATGGAGGTCGGAGCGAGTCTGCAGGCCGACAAGCAAAACGGGCAGATGAATTTCTTCGGGCAGATAGCCGGCGAGGCCGACTATTCGCAGGACCAACAGGGGCTGCCTGATGTCGGGCCGTGGCCGGAGCCGCAGATGTTGGCTTATGAAAAGCAGGTGCTTGGCTTCTATGTCACGAGTAATCCGCTGAGCCATCATGCAGAGGTGATAAACATTTACTCCACGTTGAACAGTTCGCAATTGGCCGAAGGCAACGGAGAAAGGCAGATCGTAATTGGGGGGATGGCGACGAAGGTCAGGTATAATCTGACGAAGAGCGGGCGGAACGCCGGGGCGAAGATGGCGGTCTTTACGCTGGAGGATTTGCAGGGGCAGGTGGAGGTGGTGATGTTTCCGGATGTGCTGGATAAATACGGGGGGAGGCTGGTGGAGGATACGGTTGTTTTCGTGAAGGGAAAGCTCGACTGGCGAAGGGAAAGACCCAATATCTTGGCGGTGGAATTGATAGCTCTGGAGGAAGTCGGGGAGAAGCTGGCGGCCAGGGTCGGGATTCGGCTGGATGCGAAGGATGTCACGAAGGAAAAGGTCACGCAGATACGCAGCATCTGCCAGCATCACAAGGGCAG
>CAYSLN010000237.1:0-3495 GCA_964431825.1 uncultured Pirellulales bacterium
CAGGTAACAGGAGAGCTCAACGCCAAGGCTATGGACTTGTTTGCAACAATAATGGCTAAAGATATGAACGAGACGGACGCCGCGAAAATAAAAAGCCTCGCTCGTGATGTTGTGAATGTCTTTGGCGGTAACGACGCGATGTCGTTTTTCGTTGACCCGAACAGCAAGCCAGCTTTTGTCGTCAAATACGTTATTGAGATGAAAGATGCTGATAAGGACAAATTCGATGAATTGATTGATGAGGCTGTAGAATTGTTTAACACGGGCGGTATTGCCGATTTTTATAAGAACATGGGCATGGAAACCAGCTACGCTGTAAAGCGGGATGTTGACAGTTACCAAGGGATCTCGATAGATTCGGGGAGATTTGTTATAAAGTCGACCGTGCCTGATTCGCCGCAGGGCCAGATGATAAATGCTATGTACGGCGAAGGATTTGATTACCGATGGGCTATGGTCGATGGGATGTGTGTTTGCGTCGCAGGTGGTAATGTAGATTCAAGTATACGTCAGCTGATTGACCAGGTAAAAGCTGGCGGCCCAAAGCAAATGGCTTCTGAAATGAAAACAGCTCTGGCGCTGATCCCGCAGGCAGACAAGGCTGATTTTGTAGGGACGTATAATATACCACGATTGTTTAAGATTATAGGTGTTATGACGACTATGCCTATGCCGATGCCACAGATGGACATCTCTACAAAGAGCAACATCGCATTTGCCGGTAATATTGCTAATGGCAAAATGGCACTTGAGGTTGCTTTGCCGAAAGAGCATCTGATGGAGATGATAGCGATGTTTCAGAAAATGCAACAGAGTCAGAAGGTATCAGAGCTAAAATCTGCTGCAAACTTAAAGCAGTTAGGAATATCCTTGGCAATGTATGCGAATGAGCACGAAGATAAATTCCCGTCGAGTCTGCAGGAACTTGGGATGTATGCTCCATCACCTGAGGCTTTTGAATCACCGCGTAAGCCGAAAGACTTTGATGGACCCAGCTACATATACATTTCCGGTCAGACTATAAAAATGAATCCTGGCAATATTCTCGTCTACGAAAATCCTGCCTTTTGCAGCGATATGATTAATGTTCTGTATCTGGACGCTCATGTTGAGGCGATGAAACCGGAAGCATTTTTACAGAAGCTTGAGGCAACTTATAAACGGCTTGGTAAAGAAATGCCTGAGATTAAATTCAAAGAATCCACCGAGATGCACTAAGAATTACGAGGTTCCATTTGAAGGAGTTGTTGAAGGAATAAGGCTGATTGTTCCTGAAGTCAGAAGTTTTCCAGTATGGCGGCAGTGTGGATTGCAAGCAGCATCAGGTAATCCAGGTCGTTAAGGCTGTAAGGCTCTTGTTCTACGTCGTTATCGACATATAGTACACCGAAACAACCGCTTGCACCCACAATCGGCGCTATCATTGCCGAGTGTATTCTTTCATCTTTTGTCAGTCTTGAAACCTGAGGCATAAGTAGGAACTGGCTTTTTTCTATTGCTTGAGTGATTTTGGCGCTTAGGTTTATGTCACTTTGTTGGATTTCCTGGCCGTCTCGTCCTTTGGCCTCGCTGGATGTCATCGGACCGGCCGGTTCATTTCTCAAAGAACACCAGCTGCGATATGCACCAAACTGTGTTAACAGGATATCCAGCAAAACCTGGAGAACTTCGTCGGGGCCGTTCGCTTTGCAGATTGCTTCTGTGGCCTGAATAAAATCTTTTGCCCTTTTGGCCGGTAATTGGATATCAGGAGCATGCTCGACATCCGGTTTCCTTACTATAAACTGAGGCTCGCGAGAGGTTGTTATTAGTGTGTCTTCCAGGTGCATTGGTCGCTTGACACCGCTGTCGTCTTTGAGATTGACCTCGATAGTAAAATCGGTTATGCGAAGACTGTCACCTGTCTTAATTTCTGCCTTGTGGACTTGCTTATTGTTCAGGTATGTTTTGTTGGCCGAATTCAGGTCTTCGACCATCCATTTCCCGTCCTGCGTGGAAAAGATAACCGCGTGTTGTCTTGACACTTTTCTATCGGGCAGAAGGATTTGGCAGTGCGTATGCCTGCCGATATAAACAGGTCCTGTGGCGAATCGAAATTCGTTTACAGTACCGTCACTACCTTTTACAGCCAAACGCATCAGCTTTCTCTCCGGCATTTGGGTATCGGTGTTGCCGCACTATGATAATCTATGACTTCGTGCAGTTTGTCAAGCATACAATATTTGAGAGGTTCAGAGTTGCCTTATTATAGCAGTTTATAGCAGGTTTGTTGCCTTGGAAATTCGAAAAGTCAATAATATTAGCCAACTGAAATCAGGTCTGGTGCTGATTAGCAACCGTAGTCGTTTAGTCCGGAATGATTAGTTTTGTGCCCGGCGCGATTTTATTAGCATCCTTTATCGTCTCTCGGTTGGCATCGAGAATCTTTTGCCATTTGTTTGCCGTGCCATAGTATTG
Source organism: uncultured Pirellulales bacterium (assembly GCA_964431825.1). Taxonomy (GTDB): domain Bacteria; phylum Planctomycetota; class Phycisphaerae; order Sedimentisphaerales; family Anaerobacaceae; genus CAYSLN01. The sequence continues at coordinate 2,458 of CAYSLN010000237.1, forward strand.
TTTGGAAATGCTGGAAAGGGTTTCTCCCTTAAGTACGATGTGGAATCTTTGTGTCTTTATTTTCTCAGCTTGTTCGTACACTGTAAGGTCCGGCAGATTTTGCTCTTGTGAGTTCTGACCCGTGGCTTTTGGTTCTTCTAAATCATGGCTTTTCGCGAGTGTGTTGAGATTACCTATAGTCTCGGCATTTGTCGTTGGAACCCTGGTGGTTACAGGAGAAAATGGTTGCTGGTTATAGTCCTCTTGAGATACGGCTTCGGGAGAATGCGCTATTCTTGCCTCTGGGCTTAGACTGGGGCGGGTAGAGAGCCAAAGCACAACAGCGATAGCTAAAGCCAGACCCAGAATCAATCCTATTTTAAAATCATTCTGCATTGAACCACGGATAACACGGAGATTAAATATTCCTCTGCCACCTGCTCTTTTTCGGATATAGCTGTATCTCTGACTTACATCACAGTGGCAAATTATCTTAGGCTATTCTACATCAATCTCCGTATTTTATTAACCAACAACTGTCAAGCCTTTTTCGTTTTACTACTTGCTTATCGATTGTCGCGGCCTTGGGCAAAGTAGCGATAGGCTTTAGGTAAGGCAGTGACAGGACTGAACGAGTATTTGAGAAATGATTCCCAAACGCTTCCTTGTCTAACTCCGGCAATTCCTCCGGCGCCTGGTCCTAATCATGGGACTTACATGGAAACCCCTTGGCAAGAAAATCTATATCCTCTCGCTCATCGGCTGGAGGAGTCAGATCAAACGAGAACATATCCGGTTCGTACATGGCTACTTGAGACCAGTCGATGAAAGTCTTGTCACGCCATCTATTCATTTCCGAATGGCCATCGACAAAGCCCAGAGTGGTCCGCTGATTGTGCCACATCGCTACAGGGTCAATGAAGCTTGGCGGCCCGAAAGCCATCTGCCAGGAACCGAGATTATATCCTCTTGGGTCGATGTCCTCCAGGAACACATATTTGAGGGAAGGACTCTTTATCTCACTATATATCTGGGCGGGAACGTGACTTCCAGGCCAGT
>CAYSLN010000238.1:0-3488 GCA_964431825.1 uncultured Pirellulales bacterium
AAGCCGTGACAAAAACCAAGGGTCTGACCAGCCACAAGCGTTGGTTCAATTAATTCCTTGTAAACTTTCGCTTGCATTTCATCCGGTACGGTTACGATAATCAGCGTCGCGCCGTCACAAGCCTGCTTTATATCGGTTGGTGTAAAGCCATGCTCGATAGCGAGTTTAAAATTATCTGTTCCTTCCAGCTCAGCTACGGCTACTTCTATGCCACTGTCGCGCAGATTCAGACTGTGCGCATGGCCCTGACTTCCGAAACCAATAACCGCTACTTTCTTGGATTTTAACGCATCTATCGGGGCGTCCTTTTCGTAATAAATCTTCACTGCCATAACTTCAACTCTCCTTATTTTTTGTATTACAAAATTATTTTTATCGTTACTTCCGCAGCCCGAACTTCTTGGTAAAGTCCTCAACGGCAGCCAATACCGGCAGCCTCAAAGCCACGTCTGTGTGACCGACCACTCAAAAAGCAAAAATAGCTCGTTACGAGAGGTGAGTACTGTTGATTATACAAAAACTTTCCTCATAGGCAAGGAATTTATTAGGTGGATAGGCTCAGTACGCATTTTGCTTTAAACTTTAATAAATGCGATGTACAGTCTATGGCTCAGTTTTTGCCTGTCGGGGCATCGCGATAGTGCCGGTTCTGGCAACATTTTTAATGCCATAAGGCTTGCAAACATTGATGAAGGCTTCGATCTTGGTCTCAGGCCCACTGACTTCAACCATAAGCGATTTTTGGCTGATATCCACAACTTTGCCCCTGAACATTTCTATCAGCGATAGTATTTCAGGTCGTTTTTCAGGCGGAGCCGAAATAGCGATAAGCATCAAATCACGTGCTATCACCGGCTGGCCTACGAAATCCTGTACCTTAACAACGGGAACTATCTTAGCTAATTGCTTTCGGACTTGCTCGAGGACTCTGTCATCGCCAATGACAACAATAGTCATCCGGCTCAATTTGGGGTCTTCGGTTCGTCCGACAACCAGTGAATCGATATTAAAAGCCCGCGCCGCAAACATCCCAGCGACATGAGCAAGAACACCGGGTTTATTCTCCACTAACGCGCTTATTATGTGCTTCATTTTAAGGTCCTCGAAAGTTATAGCTGGTAACTCGACCGACCGGTAACCAGTTACGAACAAGGATTTCTATGCCATACTTTCCAATATATCAAGCCCATCCATCTCGTCTAGGCTTTTGCCTGATGGAACCATCGGCCAAACATTTTCTTCTCGTTCGACTCTAAAGTCAACAACACAGGGTTTCTTTTCTGCCAGCATTTTCTTGATGGCTTTTGGTACATCGGTTTTTTTATCGACGGTTATCCCTACTGCTCCAAAGGCACATGCTATGGCTTCATACTCCGGGTTCTTAAGATAGGTCTTGGAATACCTGTGACCATAGAAGAGTTCCTGCCATTGCCGAACCATTCCCATATACCCATTGTTGAGGATGCAGACTTTTATTGGTAGCTCGTGCTCGACAGCTGTGGCCAGTTCGGTCAACGTCATATTAAAACTGTGGTCGCCGTCAATATCAATAACAGTCTCTTTCGGCTTGGCTATCTGAGCCCCTATGGCAGCCGGAAGGCCGAAACCCATCGTACCGAGTCCACCGGAGCTTATGAGCTGTCTGGGTCTGCTGAATCGGTAAAACTGAGCGGCCCACATCTGATTTTGACCAACGCCCGTAGTTACAATCGCCTGACCTTCTGTTTGACGGCAGAGTTCGGTGATAACATACTGCGGCTTGACCGTCGATGAGCTCTCATCATAACGAAGAACAAACTTCTGCTTCCACTCGGCAATTTTGTTGAACCATTCTTTTCTTTGGTGGTATTCAACTTCCTTAACCAGTTCACTAAGTATAAGTTTGGCATCGCCGACGACAGGGATATCCACTCGGACGTTCTTTGATATGCTCGCAGGATCAATATCGATATGGATTATCTTGGCATTCGGAGCGAAGGTATCGATTTTACCTGTAACCCTGTCATCGAAGCGTGCACCGACGGCAATCAGCAAATCACATTCCTGTACGGCATAGTTGGCGTAGGCGGTTCCGTGCATCCCAAGCATATCGAGCGATTCGGGTTTATTCTGGTCGTAACTGCCCAGTCCCAAAAGTGTCATTGTTACAGGTACATGTGCTTTTTCCGCCAATGCCCTTAACTCTTCACTTGCATTTGCACTGATGACTCCACCGCCGACGTAAAGCACCGGTTGTTCGGATTTATTTATTGCCTGTGCAGCCATTGAGATCTGTTTGGCGTGTCCTTTGGGCCGGACCCGATAACCAGGCAGGTCCACCTCGGTGGTCCCATCGGTACTGCACTTGGCAACCGATACGTCAACCGGCAAATCAATCAGCACCGGGCCGGGCCGACCGGTCGAAGCTATATGAAATGCCTCCCGGATCGTACGGGCCAGATCTTTAATATCCTTCACAATACAGTTGTATTTTGTAACCGGACGGGTAATGCCGGTAGTATCAGCCTCCTGGAACGCATCATTGCCGATAAGCTCCGTGCGGACCTGCCCCGTAAGGGCAACCATCGGCACCGAGTCCATCATCGCTGTAGCCAGACCGGTTACCAGATTGCACGCACCAGGTCCGCTGGTTGCGACCATAACACCGACTTTGCCGCTGGCCCGGGCGTATGCATCAGCCATATGGCAGCCACCCTGCTCGTGCCGCGGATTTATAAAATGAATGGGTGCATCGTATAATCTGTCAAACAAAGGCAGCACCACACCACCGGTGTAACCGAACATCGTGTCAACACCCTGTTCGATAAGCGTATCGACTATTATTTGTGCGCCTGTTTTGATAGTGGATTTGTCGGCTGAACGAGCCGAAGTGCGGGACTTGGGTTTCATTTTTCAATTCCTTTCCTGATAAACATTTCTGGGGCTCCGCAAAATTGGAACCCTTTAGTTATCCCGGCCAATTATGGCTTAGCTGGGTCCCTCCGGGGAGCCAATCGCTTCTTCACAGAGAAACGACCAAATCACCCAAAGGTTCAAACCCTGCCATAATTCCGTAATCATCCTAATATTTTAGGATGTCTCAGGGCTGTATCTGCATGTTTTCACACAAATACAGGAGCATTTTACACAATTTAATACTTCCTGTCAATTATTTTCGGTAATTATTCCGGGCAGATAAAATTCGATGTGGGGCGATGGCAACAAGATTTGGCCATCCAAAAGCATTGATATACCGGAACTTCCCACAATCTGGCGGTTCTTACATGCAAAGGAGTATCCACCTGCTCAGCAGTATATTAGAGTGCAAGTCGCTCGATAAAGCCTTAATATTGCCGAATTTATTTGCCCTCACTTCGATTATAGGTCGTAACTTCGCTTCTGCCGGACACAGTTCCTACGGCCGGGAGAACGCGGAGTACCGCGTATCATTAATCAAGCTCAACTATCTCTGTAAAATGCACCAGAGCACCCACAGTCGGCGGATGCGG
>CAYSLN010000239.1:0-3480 GCA_964431825.1 uncultured Pirellulales bacterium
GCCTCGATAAGAAAAACTTTCGCAAACTGAACCGCTTCGACCGAACTAATCCCCAGCTCCTTAATCTCTTCCAGCACACTGTTGCCGTGCACATCTGGAAAATCGGGCTTATTAAAAACTTCGAACCTCCATTGCCTCACAGTATCAACTCCCTATAGACTCCTTCTTTTTTATTTTGTACTTTACGAGTGCGGCGCGTTTGTCCTTCGCAGCCTCCAGCAGGTTTTCGATTTGTCTTTTATCTCGCCCCTTGATTGCTTTTTTTAACCTTGAAAGCTCGACGATGACCTTGTCGATACCTCTGGTAGTATTGTCTGCATTCGTCAGCAGTACGTCGGTCCAGACATTAGCCGGCCCCGATGCCACCCTTGAGGTATCTATAAAGCCTGTGCCGGCAAATTTCAGTTCCTTGCTGTCATTGGCGTTTATCAGTGCCGCCGCTACTATATGTGGCAGGTGGCTTATATTTGCAAGAATTCTGTCGTGGTCTGCTGGCGCCATTAGTTTCACCGAGCAGCCTAAGTCCGTCCAGAATTTCTTCAGTGTCTGTACAGCTTCACGATTGGTTTTCTTGGTCGTTGTTAAGATGCAAATGCTTTGCTTAAACAAATCATCCCTTGCATGTTCGACGCCTCTTTGTTCCGAGCCGGCTATCGGGTGCGAGCCGACATAGTGGACTGTTTTAGGCAGACTCTTTTCTGCCCAGCGATGGGGCATTACCTTTGTCGAGCCGACGTCGGTAACAATACTGCCATCTTGAAGTGCCTCTGCAATTGCGTCGAAGATTTTCTCGAACGTACATATAGGCGTGCCTAATATAATAAGGTCTGCTTCTGAGACTGCTGCACGTATGTCGTCAACGATTTCAGTTGCTACTCCCAGTCGTTTTGCTCGTCGACGTGTAGAAGGGCGATGTGTGTAACCTACCACCTTTACTCCGGACATACAGCGCAAAACCCCTGATGTTATCGAACCGCCTAAAAGACCCAACCCTATAACGGTTATTTGCCTTAACTTCTTCATAGAAAAGACCTTATAAGAATACCTCACGAAATCACTTCGGCTAAAAACTATAGCAGCAGGCCCCTGATGTCAATTTTTTTCTTTTATTTATGGCACTAAAATGCTAACATTTTATGTTCAAGCGAAAAGAGCCACTGGATATGGCTAAAAACGATGACCCACACATTGTGTGGGCAGTTTTTTGTGAGCATTTTTGCCCTGTACATGTAATGCTTGTTTTATGTACCCGGCTAAGCAATGTAAATAACGACTAAAATGCTGTATAACAAAAATAATGTCAACAACGGCAGCCACCTCGAATTCGAGGAAAAAGTTGCTGACCTTGACCGCCAGATTACCGAACTGCGAAAGCTCAGTTCGGTCAAGGGGATCGACTATTCTGCCGAGATTCGACAGCTCCAGCGTGAGCAGGTTGCTGAGCTAAAAAGAATCTATTCGAATCTCTCCGCCTGGCAGACCGTTCAGGTGGCACGTCATCCACAAAGACCGCTTCTCACCGATTATCTTGACCTGATGGTAAAAGATTTTCGCCAATTGCACGGCGATAGATGTTTTGGAGACGACCCTTCAATTATAACCGGCATTGGACAAATCGCCAGAAGCAAAGTACTGATTATCGGCCAAAACAAAGGCAGAAGCACAAAGGAAAAAATCATCTGTAATTTCGGTTGCCCAAATCCCGAAGGTTATCGCAAGGCGATGGCTAAAATGAAATTCGCCGAAAAATACGGCATTCCGATTATTACACTCATCGATACCCCCGGCGCATATCCCGGCGTCGGTGCCGAAGAGCGAGGCCAGGCTCAGGCGATAGCCGTCAATCTTGCAGAGATGTCACGTTTGAAGGTCCCGATAATTTGCATCTGTATTGGTGAGGGTGGTTCAGGCGGTGCCCTCGGTATAGGTGTCGGTGACAAAATGGCCATGCTTGAATTCGCATACTATTCGGTGATTTCACCTGAGGGTTGTGCCGCAATTCTCTGGCGTGATGGCTCTCAGGCTGCCGATGCTGCCCAGGCCCTTAAGCTCACCAGCGGGGATTTGTATAAGCTCGGACTGATTGATGCTATTATCCCCGAGCCGCTCGGCGGCGCGCATCGCAACGTCCATGATACCGTTAATAATGTCGAAAGGTACATCGCTAAAACCCTCGCCGACCTCAAACGCACAAAGATTGATAACCTGCTTGAGAACAGATACAAGAAATGGCGCTCGGCAGGCAATGGTTCTCTGAACAACAATCGCAAAAAGCCGCGGTCGATCCCGATCCCGATAAAATCAACATCAAAAACTTCTTCGACCAGATCAAGAACCGCTCCTGCCAGAGTTTAAAGACGCTGAATTTCAGTTGTTACACTACTGAAAATATCTCGCCCCATTTGGATTAGCCGTTTTTAATTTCTCTTGGGTCTTTGCATTCCTCGATAGCTGTTATTTTGTTTACCCTTCTTTGGTGCCTTCCCCCGTTGAATTCGGTATTGATCCAGACTTCAACTATCTTGCGCAGCAATATCTCACCCAGCAAATCCCCTGATATACAAAGCACATTCGCGTCGTTATGATGCCGTGAAATCTGGGCACTCAGCTCGTCATGGCACAACGCCGCCCTGATTCCCTTGACTTTATTTGCAGTTATACTCATTCCTATACCGGTTCCGCAGGCCAATATAGCCCTGTCGGCTTCTTTTTTCGACACCGCCGTCGCCGCCGCATAAGCCGTGTCCGGATAATCAACCGGATTGTCGTCGTTACTGCCGAAGTCTATACACTCATGTCCCATCTGAGTGATTATAGCCTTGACTAACTTCTTGGTCTCAAAACCCCGATGGTCGTTTCCAACTGCTATTTTCATATCATAAGCCTGCCAATCCTTGCCTTAACAGTTCTCTCTATCTGCTCTGCACAATCGTTGAAAATCTCCTGAGGCTGGCCTATCGGGTCGGGAATTTCTGCATCTTCCGCCAATAGAAGACACTTACCCTCAGCTTCGGGGCTAATGGCGATAATCCCCTTCTGGTGCATCCGCTCCATTGCAAATATCAAGTCGCTTTCTTCAATGAGCCTTCGGGTCAATCTCCTGCTTCTGTGCGCCTTCAAATCAACTCCCTTGGACTCGCAAGCTGCTGTCGCTCCAACACTTGCCGGTGCACCAGCCAAATCCATAGTACCAGCAGAAACAACCTTATAGCCTATTTTCTCCAGAACGTCAACTCCGCATTGCAATTTTTCTGCCATATATTTCCTGCATATCCCCTCCGCCATAGGACTCCGGCAGGTATTGCCCGTGCAAACAAACAGAATCTGAACCCGCGATAACCTTTCCAAATCCTCTTGAGAATATACCCCCGGCCGTAAAATCTCTAAGCCCTTCTTGCCTATTTTAACAACGGTACTGCTCTTTTTGTATTTGCACGGCCCCCCATCCAAAAGCATCTCTATCTGACCTGATAACTGAGC
>CAYSLN010000240.1:0-3448 GCA_964431825.1 uncultured Pirellulales bacterium
TTATGGCTGCCGAGGTTGGTGTTGTCCGGCCTGAGGGCAGGCTCATCGGAACAGCAACGCATCTTGTAATATCTCAGCTTGATTTGGCCGGGCCTGTAACTGAGGAGGTGGTTGAAAAGACGAAAGAAAAACTTTTGGCTGAAAGAATAATAACCGCAGCCGTTGCCGAGGAGGTTGACATAAAGTCTATAATGGCATTTTTCGAAAGTGAATTGGGCCAGTTAGTTTTTGATAAGGGGAATACTGTTTTGAGTGAATGGCCGTTCACTTTCGCTCTACCGGGGCAAGTGACGAGCGACGAAACTATTGTTGTTCAGGGCATAATTGATATGTTAGTTCGCACGCCGAATGGTCTGGTTATCATAGATTTCAAGACTGATAACATAACCGCCGGGCAAGTCACTGAGCGTGCCATGCTCTATCGTCGCCAGTTAGAGCTTTACGCTGAGGCCGCTGGTAAAATCTTGAATGCCAAGCTGCTCGCAAAGTGGCTATATTTTTTGACACCACGTTGTTCTTTCGAGGTATAGAGAATGGTTAGAGTATCCAGGTTTGGGCAGAGAATTGCTGTCGTCTCCGGTATCGGCCAGGTAATGGACGATTTGGGCGCTGCACTTTCAGAGATCGAGGATATTTTGATGCTTGGCGGGGGCAATCCCGCTCATATTCCAGAGGTACAGCAGCATTTTCGAGCCAGTATGGAGGAGCTTTTAGGTAATGGCCGGGAATTTGAGCGTGCTATTGGGAATTATGACCCGCCCCAGGGCAATAAACAATTTATCGAGGCAGTCTCCGCTTCCCTAAGGGACGAACTTGGCTGGGACATAAAGCCGGAGAACATAGCTCTTACCACAGGCAGCCAGTCGGCATTTTTTATTCTTTTCAATATTTTTGGCGGTGTCTTTGAAGACGGGACGACGAAGAAGATTTTGTTTCCGTTGGCCCCGGAGTATATCGGCTACTGTGATGTCGGTTTGACAGCCGATTTATTCATCGCTACGAAACCTGACATCAGACATGTAGATAATCACATTTTCAAATACTATGTGGACTTTGACAGAATCAATATTACCGATGAAATCGGCGCTGTTTGTATTTCGAGGCCCACCAATCCCACGGGCAATGTCCTGACCGATTCTGAAGTTGAAAAACTAAGTGAACTTGCCCGCGCAAATAACATTCCATTGATTATCGATAATGCTTACGGGGCGCCGTTTCCCGGTATCATCTTTACAGAGGCAAATCCTATCTGGAATGAGAACACGATTGTTTGTATGAGTCTTTCGAAGCTTGGCCTGCCTGCCACGCGCACCGGGATTGTCATAGCCAATGAAGAGATTATCGCTATGATTTCGCGGACGAATGCCGTGATGAGCCTTGCTCCCGGCGGCATGGGGGCGGCTATGGCAACCGGACTGATAAGAGACGGCAAAATCATAGACTTGAGTCGTAACGTTATAAAGCCGTTTTATCAGAAAAGAGTTCAGCAGGCTTTGGAACTGGTGCTCGAGGAGCTGGACGGAGTTGATTTTCACGTACACAAACCCGAAGGGGCGTTTTTCTTATGGTTGTGGTTTCCGAACCTGCCCATTACAGATATGCAGCTTTACGAACGGCTGAAAGAGAGGAAGGTTTTGGTTGTCCCCGGCTGCTATTTCTTCCCTGGTCTTAAGGAGCCGTGGAGGCACAAGAACGAATGTATCCGTGTAAACTACGCCCAGGATGAGAAAACTGTCACAGCCGGCATGAAGATTATCGCTGAAGAAGTCAAACGAGCTTACAATGCGGCTTGACCGTCATTTCATATTTGCAATTTTTGAATTTGAATCGTAACCTCAAAGACCTCGCAGCCAGTGTTGGGTGATCGCTGACAAGTCTATAGAATTTATGTTGCCGGAAAAGTCGAAGTCTGTACCATCGCAGTTGTTAGAGTCAGCACAGTTTTGATCCAGCCAGAAGTTGGTCAGAGCTGCATAGTCGGTGAAATCTACACTAAAACTACCATCACAGTCTACAAGCTGCCAGACAAACCTGGGATAATCTACGTTTTCATTTATAGTCCAGATATCCTCTGTTCCGTTTTCGGTCTCGGCGATGAAGTCCCAGCTTTCATCGGTAAAGGTACTTTTATTTTGCATCTCGACTGTGGTTTTGCCCACTCCGCCTGGACTATACCACACGCTGCTTGTTTGTTTATCCCAGAATGAGGCTTGTATTATGTCGTTATGGCGGTTTCCAACTAAGCCACCAAAAACATAATTCGCTGTGACTTTACCTGTCGAATAGCAATTTGTAATTGTACTACGCAAATTGTATCCTACTAATCCACCGGTATATGAATCTGCGATGATATTGCTGTGTGAATAACAGTTTATCACATTGCTATCCTCATGATAGCCCACTATGCCGCCGACAAAGTCATTTCCGGTAGCGTCGCCCGTCGAGTAGCAGTTGGTTATCACTGCGCCGCTTTCAGTCCAAGATACCAGACCACTGCAAGCACCGTTACTAGAACTATTTCCGGTTGCATGGCACCAAGTTATCACGCCATTGTCAGAGTGAAGGCCTACCAAGCCACCAGTGCCATACGCACTGTGCAAATTGCTCGTTGAATAGCATTTGTTTATCAAACCAATGTTTAATCCCACCAGCCCACCAATCCAATAACCAGTTCCATCAATATTCCCTGTTGTATAGCAATTGGAAATCGTGCCGACATTTTTTCCCACTAAGCTGCCAACATAATAACAGTTTACTGCGTTGATATAGACGTTTTCCAGCCCCAGGTTTTTTACCTTGCCGCCGTTGCCTACACAACCAAACAGACCGATATAGTTTTCATAGTAGGAGTCCCAGGTGAAATTCCAGACCTTATGGTTATTACCATCGAAGACGCCTCTAAAAGTAGGCATACTATTGGGGTCATGCCACCAATCAAGCCAGGTTCCAATAATCTTAAACTGTGTGCCGGTGTATTGAGCGAGGTTGACATCGTTGGCAAGGACAAAGTGTTTATCCCAGTGTTCTATGTGGTTGCCGATGTCGTTGAGGTCTTCGGGCGTTGCGATTATGAAAGGGTCGTTCGGCTCGCCTGTTCCGCCGCTGTAATACTCAGCCATCGCGCAGGCTGAAAATCCGATTACCGCAATGCAGATTAAAAAAGTAGCTTTGTTGTTCATAACGCGCCCTCCTTCTGGATAGCTTTTGTTTATCAGGGAAGCTGTTTCCGCGTAGGTGCTTTTCCAAAAGGTGATATTATTGTACCAAAATATTTCGCTAATTACAAGATGAAAAAGCCCTCAGATTTGTGATTTAGCGTAGATAATCATATGTTTGCCCTTGTTTGCTGATATTGTCTTTGTATAATGTTCGTTCAATAGGTTAGAAAATGGTGTAACGATTTTAGGAGAAGGTATAGATGGCAGGTGCACCGAAAGCAAACGCAGTA
>CAYSLN010000241.1:0-3429 GCA_964431825.1 uncultured Pirellulales bacterium
AGAGGCCCTGTTCACACAACATGCGTGGTACTTTACGGGTGTTTGTTATCGACGTCATTTGGGAGACAATGAGAAGGCGCTTGAGTATTATCAGAAGGTCACAGATAAGTGGCCTGAATACCAATATGCCTGGAGTGCCCAATATATGGTAGCTGAATGTTACAAGGACTTAATAAAATCAGGTCAATTGCAGGAATCAGAGGCTGAAGCAAAAATCGAGCAGGCCTACGAGGCAGTTATTGAGAAATATCCCAATTGCTCTTTGGTTGACAATGCCTGTCTGAGATTAGCCGGGTTAAATTTCAAGAATGAGCGATGGGCCACGGCCGCCGAGTATTTCGAACTATACCTGGAGGCATACTCCGATGACAGACGGCAACAAAATATATTGCTCAATCTAGGCTTTGCTTACGAGAAAATGGGCGAATTGGCAACAGCCGCAGAAGTATACGGCCAATTCATAGAGATAGCCGGACCAGATGACTGCCGTGTAAAGAACCTACAAAAAAGGATCGAAAAACTTAAAGGAGTGGAGAAATGAAGATAAAAATAACAGCTTTTTTTACAATATTCTTGTTATTACCATGTTTTATGACGGCAGCGGTAGCATGTCCACCACCCTATTGTGGCGACTGTTACTGGTGGCACAACGGAGGATGTGAGTGTCGTCCAGCACATTGTTGCAGCGATTCCGACTGTAGCCCTTGTTTTTATGGCTGCGAAGATTGCACATGCCAACCCTGCAAGTGCTGGGACACCGGTGACCCGATCGAAAAGGACGGCGGCCTGATAGTCGATGATGAAGTAACACTCTGTGGAGAGAAGCAATTTTGGGCGGATTACGATGACTACGACCACTGGACAGCAGGAGGCGCGTCGGAAGACTATCCAGAGGACTTACTCCTATTTTACTGGTACCAAACACTATCGGGTAACCCTGAATACGGAACATGGGATAACAGTCACAACTACAATAACATTAATTGGCAAGCACCTCCATGTATTGGCTCAGTTCGCATAAAAGATGTCGTCGATGACGAGCCAGACGAGATGGACCTTACATGTCCCGGCACTGGCAATACACGTAATGATTCTCCCACTTCTGATGAAAAAACTACCACGGTAATATTGCCAGAGGGATGCGAACATGCCGGGCCACACGATACCAGTATTCACTGGCCAGATTCAGATGATGATTATCTATCCCCTACTGCAACTCCTTTTGGAAGTTTCTCCTTTGATGCTGCAACTTATGACGTTGAGTTTAAATACGATGATTGCAGTTGGGTATGCGAAATCAGCAACGTTGTAGCAAAGACGAAGATCCTAGTACGTGATCCAGCTACTTGGCCCGGTCACGTATCTGTATCACAGGCATCAGATGTCCCATGCGATGATGCTCTTCTTGCAAAGTATGACTTGACTGACAACGATCTATTTGATGATCACGGTGCACCACGAACAAAATACTGGTCTTATGCTGCTACTGTCGCTCATGAAGAAAAGCATCGGTCCGATTGGAAATACTATTACACCGCACCGCTTACCATAGCAATAGTCGGTGCTGACAGTATCTCAGTCGAAATAAACTGTAGTGAGCCAACAACAACTAATTGTTCTAGTGTAGAGTCCGCATGGTATAATGTCATAAAGAGCTATTTTGACGAAGCATGGGAAGACGCCTTGCGGGCATTTGATGACCCAGATACTGAGCTTGATGAGGCAGAGATGTGGGCTTACATGATATCCGCTTCCATAGAGGGGCCTATTGCGGCCGATCTACCAGGAGGATGTTCACCATGACGAAGAATAAGTATAATAGTCCAAATCGATAAAGGGCATAAAAATATTTGTGGTATTTTTTTCAGAAAGGTACAATCATGTTGCACAATATTTTGAGTAAAACTGTGGTATGCTTTATCTTGGGTATACTCATAGTCAATATTTCCAAGGGGACAGATCGTGCAGAAGAACCCAAGGGACGCCATATTTCGATGGCCGAGGAATCGCTTCTTCGCGAACTAGGACTCAAAGAAGATGTTAATGATATCGTAATCATTCAACTGCTGGACGACCCTGAGAAAAGAAGCTCAGCTGCACTTTTGATCAGCTACAGGAAAATATATTCAGCTACACCAAAGCTTCTACAAATCGTTAATGATCCTAACTTATTGCCTCTGGTGAGAGTCGGGGCTGCCAGAACACTTTGTGATTTTGGCAACAAGGAATGGGTACCAGCTATAAAGACATTTATAACAGACCCAAACAGTACGATATTAAACACTCCATACGCGATTAAAGTGGCGGGGTTGCTTGCACGTGCTGGAGACTATTCCCATTTTGAACTGGTAGCAAAAAGTACAAGTGACAGCAAATGGTGGATAAGACACACTGCAGTAATGGCATTGGGTAACTTTGGACACAAAACCGATCCGGTCACAGATTCTGCATTGGAGCTGCTGACATCGACCGCAATGGCCGACCCAATGCCACGTTTGCGCGATGTGGCTATTCGGTCACTAGAGAAAATAGCAAAGACAAAACCTGAAGTAGAGTCGAAGGTTATTGCTGCTTTAGAGGCTAATAAAGATTCTACGGACAAGGCCCTCAGCCTCATGTGCAAAACCAAGCTCAAAATACACAGCGAGAAATCTGAAAAATAACATTCCATAGAGAATTCGCACTTATTTTAAGGCTGTGGTATAATATAGGAGGAGAAAACCCGAGGGAATTACAGGTGAGTTATGCGTAGATTGGCCATATATACTATTGCCATATATTACACGCTGGGGGCAATTTCATTGGGAGCAGACGTGCAAAAAAATGATGATATGAAAACACTTTTTGAAAAAAGGTATAAAGCATGGGAAGAGTACTGTAAACAACCTTCAGTTGCAGTTTCATCAATGACTGAAACATACATTGACAATGAGCCTTACGCCGAAATCATTAAACTCGGCATTCCTGCATTGCCATACATGATGGACAAAGTAGAAAATGATTCAGGCGGACATTTTTTGTGCGATTTAACCCCTCCCAACATGAAAGCAGCTATACCAAAGATAACCAAAAAGAAGTTCCATATTTCATGGACAGGAGAAAAGCCGAGCCAGCTTCGCTGGAGTATTGAGGAATTTCCAGATAGGAAGGATTTGAAAAGTCCTACTGCAAAGTATAATTGGCCTCCTGCACAGCATAAACTATACCTCCGCTGGTGGAAAGAAGGCAAAAAGCACAACGACCAGTACTTCGAAAAACTTTACAGCGAATGGCAAGAATTAAAGAGACAGAATAAAACCGAAGAAGCCAAGGAGAAATATCAGCGGATAATAGACCTTGGTATTGCGGCATTGCCAAATATAACGCAAAAGGTGGAACAAGGGGACAACGAATTAACGGAAGCCATATCTAAATTAACAGATGGTAAAG
>CAYSLN010000242.1:0-3406 GCA_964431825.1 uncultured Pirellulales bacterium
TTCTTTCTTGGGTATGAGTCTTTCGTTGACCATATCAACAGCTATTTTAACCGCGGCTTCGGCGGTGCGCTTGCCGGTTCGTGTCTGGAGAATATAAAGCACCTTGTTCTGGATGGTAAATTCCATATCCTGCATATCTTTGTAGTGTTTCTCCAGCCGGCTCATCAGCTTGGTAAGCTGGCTATAAGCTTTCGGTATTACTTTGCCTAATTTCTTCAACGGTACCGGAGTCCTGATGCCGGCCACAACATCTTCGCCCTGAGCGTTCATCAAAAACTCGCCATAGAACTCTTTTTCGCCGGTACTTGGATTACGTGTAAAGCAAACTCCTGTGCCGCAGTCATCGCCCATATTGCCGAACACCATCGCTTGTACGTTCACAGCCGTACCAAGCAGACCCGTAATTTTATTTAGTTCACGATATCTCACTGCTCGAGGTGTCATCCATGAGCCGAATACCGCGTTGATGGCGTGCTTTAACTGTTCCCTTCCGTCCTGTGGGAATAATTTTCCGACGTGTTTTTTGTAGACTTGTTTATATACGCTTACAACCTCTTTCAACTGCTCTGCGTTCAGCTCGTTGTCGAGTTTAACTCTGGCTTTTTTCTTGGCCTTATCGATCACTTCCTCGAAGTACTCATGATCGCAGCCCATCACCACATCACCGAACATGTCGATGAACCGACGGTAAATGTCGTATGCAAATCGCGCATTACCGATTTTTTTGACAATGCCTTCGACCACGGCGT
Organism: uncultured Pirellulales bacterium; assembly: GCA_964431825.1. Taxonomy (GTDB): domain Bacteria; phylum Planctomycetota; class Phycisphaerae; order Sedimentisphaerales; family Anaerobacaceae; genus CAYSLN01. The sequence continues at coordinate 750 of CAYSLN010000242.1, forward strand.
CGTTCAGACCCAGGTTAAGCACTGTATCCATCATACCGGGCATGGACACCGCCGCGCCGCTTCGTACGCTCACCAGCAACAGTTTGTTTGGGTCGCCGAGCCTGGCGTTCATTGCCTTTTCCAGTTTCGACAGATTCTTATCAATTTCCTTGTCGAGTCCCTTTGGCCATTTGCCGCTGGATTTGTAATATTCACCGCACACGCGGGTGCTTATAGTAAAGCCGGGGGGAACCGGCACGCCAAGGTTGGTCATCTCCGCCAAATTAGCACCCTTGCCGCCTAGTAGTTCTTTCATCTTTGCGTTGCCTTCAGCTTTTCTGTTGCCGAAGAAATACACATTTTGCTTTGCCATTCTAAAAATCTCCTTTTATACGACGCTTCAAATACAGATAACCTTTAGGTCTGTTGGCTGACCCTCGGAATTTTATGCACCACTCCGATAGGAAATCCCAGTTGGAATGGAAGTTTCGCAGTATATTATGTCAGACTAACCATGTCAACGCTTAAATTATTGGCGTTAAGCGGTTGGTAACGACGCATATAACAGTTTTCCTGTACAAAGCATTGTACCTCGAAGACGTTCTTGCCTGAAGGGTTTTGGTGGGTTATATTATGATTTCAGCATAGCGTTCTATGGAACTCGGACGGGACAAAACGGTCGCTGAGATAATCCGCCGGCTGGCCAAACCCGGTGAGGGGGTGGTTAAAGTCGAGGGGACGTGGGGGTCCTTTGCGCGTTTACTGGCGGCTCAAGTTTTGACTGAGCTGAGTCGGCCGATTCTGTATATATGCCCACATATTGATGATTCAGATAGAGCTGCTGATGATTTACACACCTTTGGTTGCGAAAGAGTCGATGCTCTGGCTGCCTGGGAAGGTGAGGAAGAACTGGCTGACGCCACCGATGAAACCAGAGCTGAAAGGCTAAAGCTCGTTTCTCATCTCTCCCATTTTGTCTCTGATTCGAGCGGCAGTAAATTAATTATTCCTGCGTCGATACAGGCACTTTGTCAGCCGATCCCTAAGCCGGAAGCTTTGGAGGAAAACAGTCTTCAGCTGAAAGTAAATACGACAGTCTCACCGGAGCAGGTTGTTGGCTGGCTCGTGGAAAACAGCTTCGAGCGCACTGAAAGCGTTGATTTGCCGGGCCAGTTTGCACGCCGGGGCGGAATCATTGATATTTATGCGACTCTGATTAGTGAAAAAACTCTCTGCAGCAGCCGGCAAGCGGACATTTCGTCGCAGAGTTCTGGGGCGTTCAGAATAGAGTTTTTTGGTGACACAATAGAGAGTATCCGCGAAATCGATTTGGATACGCAGCGCTCGAGCCAACAACTTGAAAGTATCAATATGGTTTCGGCTGTTTGTGGGGGTATAAAAGAGCAGAGGGAGCTTTTTATAAATATCCTGCCAAACGACACCATAATAATCTTTGAGGAGCCTGCTGACTGCGAAGAAGTCGCGGGCGTATTTCTGGAGCGAACTGAAGGAGCAAGTCGTCTTTATAGCTGGTCGGATATTTATGAAGCAGCGAGTGGATTTACTCAACTGCACGTATGCAGGTTTGGGGCGGCTGGACAGGAGGATTTTCTCAAGGTTGATGTAAGGAGTGTGCAGCAGTTCGAACGCAAGGCCACTTCTTTGTGGGCAGGACACAAAGAAGCTCTGGAGGAATTGGTACAGGAGGCAAAAAAGGGAAAAGAAGTGCTGCTTTACTGCGAGAGCAAGGCTGAAGTCGGGCGAATAGGCGAGATTGTCAAGGAGATTGATGACAAAGTCCCGGCGAATTTCAAGCTGCTGTTGGGATTTGTTCATCAGGGCTTTGTAATAAACTCTCTAAATACGATTGTGATAAGCCACCATGAGCTGTTTGGGCAGTATGCGCTTAGGAGAAGACACCGCCCGACGAGGCCGACTGCACCAGTGGATACACTTTCCGATCTGCACGAAGGTGACTATGTTGTTCACGCTTCCTACGGTATCGGTAAATTTTTAGGGATAAAAACAATACAGGAAAAAGGCGGCACCTCAGAGTATCTTACGATTGAATATGCCGACAGCGTTAAAATTCAGGTATCGGTTAGTAATATTGTCTTGGTACAAAAATTCATAGGGACAAGTCCTAAACGGCCGAAGCTGAGCAAGGTTGGATCGAAAAGATGGCAAAAACAGAAGGAAAAAGTGGCCCGCTCTGTTCGAGACCTTGCCAACGAGCTGCTCCAGGTACAGGCGAAGCGCCAGGCTGTGGGTGGTATTGCGTATGGAGAGGATTCAAACTGGCAGGCCGAGTTCGAAGAATCGTTCGCTTATCAGGAGACCCAGGACCAGGCTGCATCTGCGGAGCAAATCAAAGCGGATATGCAAGAGCCCGTAGCAATGGACAGGCTGTTATGCGGTGATGTTGGCTACGGCAAGACAGAACTTGCAATGCGTGCGGCCTTCAAGGCGGTCGCGAACGGCAAGCAGGTTGCACTGCTTGTGCCGACAACGGTGCTGTGTGTGCAGCACGGCAGGACTTTCAACGAGCGGTTTGCAGATTTTCCGGTTTGCATAGAGGTTCTAAATCGGTTTAAAACGTCAAAGCAGGCAAAGGACATAATTGCCCGAACCAAACAGGGCAAAGTCGACATTCTAATCGGCACACATCGGCTTTTGAG
>CAYSLN010000243.1:0-3391 GCA_964431825.1 uncultured Pirellulales bacterium
TGCGAACAATTGGTTTTTCGAGTTCCCCCGGGCTGATTCGAGTGCTTGGCATTATTCCAGGGATGCAAAGTATTGTTTTCACCATTGCCGCAATTTGGATGTTGGTTGCAATGATAATTGCGGTTAGACAAGCTCTTGATTACAGCAGTACACTCCGGGCCATAGGGGTCTGTGTCATCGGTTGGATTATTCAAGGTGTACTGTTTATGTTATTGTTTTTTATTTTAGGTGGCTTGCCAAAGTAAGCAACTGGCCTACAGAATCTAACAGTGTGGCTCTCAGAGGGATTTTACGCCCATAGAATCGCCGATTTCCAGCCGGTGTGAACCATACAGCCTTTTTTCTAAAAGCGGCCTTAGGGTTCATAAAGCCATTGAAAGAACTATCTCTCTAAAGTATAATACTACTGATAAATATAAACAGTCGAAAGGGGAAAAGATGCTGACCAGAACAAAGCAAAAAATCTTTTTTGTAATTATCTTGGTACTTTTAGAGCTTATGGCTCCTAAGGCAAGTGCCATAAAATTAACTCTATCTGATGAAGGCTTAATGGCGCTTGATGAATACTCAAGCTATATTTCTGGGTTGAAGGCAACAATATTGGAGAAAAGAGACATTGAAGGATCAGGTGTAGAATTCGACATCTATTTCCCCGGGAACAAACGTCCTGACAATTCAATCTATTACGTTTTTTCGGAACAGAAACTCAAAGAGGTGTTTCAGGGTATTGATGTTGCCTCTTATGATGCTTTCGAATTAAAATTTACTCTAATCTCTGTTGATGGTAATGATTCTCCAGACAGTGGAGGAAACCTCATTGTAGGAGCTAAAATAAATGGTGCTTACCGGCCTGAAGCTATATCATTGAGCGAAAGTAAGCCAAGAAGTTCTATCTCGACAACCAGAATCGATACAGACCGTATTTCCAATGTCGGCTTTACCGCTCATATGCTTACACAACAAGGGTGGGATCCAAACGGAACAGCCGTAACACTTCTTATAGAACCTGTTCTCAATGCCGTCTCTATGCCACAGGCTAAAGTGGACGTAAGGACAGAACCAAAAGGTAAAATTATTTATGTCGATTCAAATGCCTCTGGTGCAAACAACGGCTCAAGCTGGATTGATGCATTCGAATATCTACAGGATGGGCTTGCTGAAGCTTCTGAGGGCGGGCAGATATGGGTTGCCGAGGGCATATATAAGCCCGACCAGGGAAAAAACAGGCTCAAAGGCGAGAGAACCGCGTCATTTGTACTCAAAAAAGGAGTAGCAATTTACGGCGGTTTCCCTTCCGGTGGAGGAGCCTGGGAATATATTAACCCGCAAATCAATACAACGATTCTTAGCGGTGACTTGCGAGGTAATGACGCAACAGACATCGTGCCGGTAAAGTTGCTTGGTGACCCAACACGAGACGACAACTCCTATCGTGTCGTTACAGTCAGCGGAACCGATTTTGACACTTTGTTAGATGGCTTCATAATAACCTGTGGCAACGCTAAAGGAAATAGAAGTAGCAGCTATGACAAAGGTGGAGGTCTGTATTGCAAATCAGGCAGTCCAACTTTGTCAAATTGTGTTTTCAAGGCAAACTCAGGAATGCTTGGTGGAGCGATGTACAATTTAAAAGGTAACCCATCGCTAATAAATTGCACGTTTTTGCTAAATTATGCTGATGACAGCGGCGGAGCAATGTGTAATTCAAGAGGTAGCCCTATTTTATACAATTGTGTATTCGGTTCGAATTTCTCAAAAGAAAAAGGCGGCGGTGTGTACAACGAATACAACAGCCCCATAAAAATCAATTGCACCTTCAGTGGAAACTCAGCATATGCTGGAGGGGGTATATACTGTAATAAGAGCAAGCCGATTATTACCAATTGCATACTTTGGGGCAATAGCAGTCGATATGGGAAACTTGAGCCATCCCAAATATACGCTTCAGAATCAAATATAGACCACTCGTGTATTCAGGGGCTTACGAGAGACTTGGCAGGGGAAGGGAACATTAGTCTCGATCCACTTTTTTTAAATGCGGCAGAAAACGACTTTAATCTCAAAGCAGGTTCGCCTTGTATTGACGCTGGCATTAATGATTCATTACCACCAGATATAAGTACTGATGTCGACGGCACTTTAAGGGTGAAAGACGGCAACAATGATGGTACAGCCAACATAGACATTGGCGCCCAAGAATTTTAGGCGAATAGAGGGGCCTTTCGGAAAATTCAGTTAAACTACTGCCATTTCCATTAAATAAGTTTCACTTTCACAATCGTGTCATTCCTGCGAAAGCAGGAATCCAGTTTACTAAAAGCCTGGATTCCGCATCAAGTGCGGAATGACAAAAGTGAAAGTTTCTTTTTAGAAACGGCACTAGCTTACAGAATCTCACAGAGTAGCGATTACAGCCACTTTACGCTCATAGAATGGCCGATCTGTTCTTGGTGTGAGTCATAAACAACCTGTTTTTCAAAATCAGCCAAAAAATCCGCTAAACTCAAAACTCAAGAACTTTACCCCTTAAAGGTCAGAACTCAAAACTCTCTTCAGCCAGACGCATATAGATTATGAGGCTATCATAGATAGCCTGTTGTCTGAGAACGAAGCTCTGGCAGAAACTCGTTTCGATAAGAGCTCAGGACGAAAACTACCGGCTGGCGTTTTTCCCCGGCAATAATAAATCTGTGCTAATCCGTATAATCCGCGGTTAAGATTCATAGCTGATTTTGAATTTTGGCGGAATTAGCAATAAAAACTCGTAAGAAATGCTTCGGCTTATTGTAATCCAATGAAGATTTTGATATTATAGTTGAAAGGAAAGGGTTGGTTGTGTAGCCAGGCATTTAATATGGGAATTCCTCATAAAGTGTAATGTGTAGTAACTTATGAATTACGATTTAATGACTTATGACTTGTTTTGCCAGTAAATTAAGATGTTAAGGACCTTGTAAGATTTGGAAAAAATAAATGACAAAAAAACACTGCAAGAAAAGAAAAAATTCTGAAGCAAATATTTCACAACAAAAAAAAACACAATACGTTTTTCCCAAAGCAGAAAAAACGACACAGTTGAAAATAACTGGATGGCGTCTGTGGTTGTTTCGAGTTATTGCTCTTGTCGTTATTCCCGCTCTGCTGCTCTTATTATTGGAGCTTTTTCTGCGCATAGTTGGTTATGGCTTCCCTGCAAATTCGTTTGCCGAATGCCAAGTAGGTGGGAAAGATACTTATGTTGGTAATGCTAAATTTAGCCGGCGTTTTTTTCCATCGGATATTGCTCGGACATTTTATCCATTTGTCTTCCCCAAGGAAAAATCGGAAAATACTTATCGTGTCTTTGTGTTAGGTGGATCTGCTGCAGCAGGCGAACCAGACGTAGCATATT
>CAYSLN010000244.1:0-3389 GCA_964431825.1 uncultured Pirellulales bacterium
TTTTTGAGGACCCTATGGGTGCCCGCTTTACAAGCACACTCCATCTTGCCACCCGACAGGGCGAAACTATTCACACCAATTATACCTTTTTATGGCAACGATGCTCGCTAAAATGTATAAAACCCCGCATATTCAGAATCTTTAAGGCTCTTGGCAGTTCATTTTAACCGGATTAAGCAAAATGCACCCTTGTTCAAAAGACAACCATTTACTTACCTCTATTGGTCAGGCGGCACCCTATATGCCATTTTAAGAATTTTAGGAATTTCTACCAAAAAATAGAAATTACAATCAATGTTGGGCCTTTTGGCTTCGCCCAACATACAGGGGTAGTCTGCGGTTTTTTGTAAACCGCTGTACTTAGCAACCGGAACTTGGCAATCTACTTAAACGCCATAATTTTCTCAAATTGCTGTTTTTGTATTGACATTCTTTGCCAATTGAAGCTCTCATTAGTACAATTAAACACAGAACTAAACGATGTAGTCTACTTTATATTTGAGGGAAAGGAGATTATCATGAGCATGCGAAAATCACTTCTATTTGTTGCAGTCGTTTTAGTGCTGACTTCCGTTGCCTGTGCAGATTTAATCCTGACGGTCAATGGTCTTGACGTGTCGATGCCGATCGAAATCAAATACCAAAACAGCCTCATAATCGGAGTTGAGGGAAAGACTAATTTGACAGTTCAGGACTATTCAGTAACCTGCGAAGCAGGAGGTAAGCTTGAACCACTACCGAACACCGCCGACAAGAAGGCTAAAGAAGATAAATATCTATTCACTTTCGACATTAATGAATCAAGTCTGGCAATGATCAATTTGACTGTCGGTGATGTGCTGGATTATCAACTCGTGCTTTTTGCGATACCAGAACTCGATACTATTACAATCTTTGGTATTGATTCGGATGAGGTTGAATTGCCTGAACCAGAACCAGAGCCGGAACCTCTACCTCCTACAACACCTTATAGTCATTTAAAATTTAAGCCAAGACAGGAGACAAAAAGAGTTCTACAGACCTGTCCAAAACTTGCAAAGAGATCGGAGTTTACAACACCGGATGTTAACGATAAAGGGCGAGTATTCTCAACGCACGATGGTAGCGCTGCATCGTCAAAAGATGGTGGTGTCATTGACATAACATCTGACGTTACTACGAACACACTCTGGACAGCAGACAACATTTATCATGTTTTGAATCCGATTGACGTTAATAATGCTTTGCTTGTTATCGAGCCGGGGACAATAGTAGTATTTGCTACCGGCAACAACGCTGGGATACGGATAATTAACGGTGGAGCTATGATTTCGCGTGGAACTCCCGGCAATGAAATCGTCTATACTTCAGATGCGTCGTATCCAAACTATGAAGATTATTATTGTCCGATTTATATTACAGAAACAGCTTCTCTTACCACGCAAGTCAAATACAGCATCGTAGAATGGGCTTATGCTGGTGTTGTAGTGTTAGACAGGAGGCTCGAGAATAATATCAGCGACAATTACTTTGTTAATTGTGTGTTTGGCATTGTTGAATATGGACTTGACCATACTGATATTACTAACAATTTGTTCTATGGTTCGGGCTATGGCGCCATTGAGGTCTACCTGGAATCTATAACGGGCGCAGCGTCGAGTGGGAGCAGTATCTTCATACAAAACAACACGTGTGACTATTCACCCCAGTGGGATGGGATATCAGTCTATGGTGTACCGAATGTTGATGAAGCTGGCTTTGTTTTCCTGGCAAATAATATTGTCTCAAACAATGGTCACTATGGTGTCGCTCTCGCTAATGGCTATATGTACGCCAATGTATGCAACACAGGTTATTATAACAACTACGCTAACAAAAATTGGGAATTTGATGAGGAAAGCCCTGTAATACTGGGTACAGGCCCATATGAAGTAGGAGGAAGTGGTTATGCCCCGATCTGCTATATCAACCAGCAGTGCCTCTTAATGGATGGCGGCTTTAATTACATTCAGCAAACATCTATGATTGGAAAAACAACTGCGACTACAGGGGTACCCGATTCCAATGTTACAGACATAGGATTTCACTATTGCCACTGGGATTATGACAATGTTGGAGAAGGCGACTATTACCCCGGCGACTTAGATGAGAATTTTAAGGTAGATTTCAAGGATTTCTCTGTTCTTGCCAGTGGTTGGCAAACAACATATGATATCAACGACCTTTCTAATATATGCGAATACTGGCTGTTTCAAGGTGGACCTGCCCAAAATATTATCCCAACGTTCGACCAGAATCCGAACAATCTAACAGGTGATGTAAATGTTACGGTTAGTGTGCCTGATTTTGAAATAGCCCGGGTATATCTTTTTATCGATGGTTCGAAATATTTACAATACGGGGACATTCAGGAAAACCCAACCGCGTATCTTGAAACACAGCATTTCCTCAATGGTCCGCATACAGTTAAGATTATTAGCCAGGATGCTAACAATATAGTCTATTGTTCTGAGGTTGTTAATGTCAACTTTAACAACCCTGTTAGTTCATTAATAATGGATGAAAGTTTCAAACCAGGCGAAAACTTTTATATAGTGGCCTTAGGAACCGGTAACTATGATATATCTGTGTACGATATTGTAAATGAAACTACAAGCTATTCGGGTACTTCAGTCGGCCAGATCAACATCGCCATTCCGGCTGCTGCATTTCCCGAAGAATATGGCGCTTATGATTTTAATATGACGCCACAGGGTGAGCCTGACAATCCATTGTTCAACTTCCTTATAAAGCGAAACTTTGCTTACGAAGATTTGTATGGAGCCGGAGCAAAAGCCGATAGTAGTTGGGTAATGAAAATGGTCATTTCAATCGGTGACAAGAAACTTGAGAAGCACAAGGGAAAATGTTGGCAAGCAGCATTAAGAGCCGGTATTGAGAAAGGATTTGATCCAGGAATTATTGTACCAGACGCAGGTGACGACTGGTTTAAAAAATTGCGATTGGCTCTTACTCTCCCAGAGTGCAGGATTTGGTATCATGTAGGGCATGGTAATTACAAAACTATATGGCCGTGGAATCCTGAGCGGACATTCATTTCCAGTCCAAGTGGTAAAATCTTTTCATATTTGAAGAAGGACTTTGATCCCGTACCGCCTGACTATGAAAGAGTGCTGGGCTACGAAGGCTGCCACAGCATAGCGGAATTAGGATTCTACGGTACTGACGACTTGATATGGGTACAAATAAATGCCTGTTATTCTGCTCGAAATACAGATTTCCCTTATATGCTTGGCATACTGCCAATAACCGATCCACTCGAAATCGGAACTCAAATCTATATAGGATGGAAAAATTCAGCCTTGGTCCACGATACTCTTGGCAACTATAATCAGTTTGAATATGATTAC
>CAYSLN010000245.1:0-390 GCA_964431825.1 uncultured Pirellulales bacterium
GCAATTTACGGAAACTCCCTGAGAAATTAAAAACATTACTCGTCAATCTGCACTTGACTATCCCAAAACCCAATTGGCGTATCTGGTCGTCATAATCACCCGGCTCGTCTTGAAAAACACAAAAATCGAAATAAAATCTTGAACTATCCGTCGAACGGGCTAATTGCATAAGGCGACTCTCAGCTCCACCGAAATGCATCTTTCCAACAACTTGTAACACGCGAATCATTAGTCTACAAATCCTTCGATTCAGAATCTCTAACTATCTTCTACTGGGAAATCAGTGGCGGATACTCTTTGATGGCCTTACGTCTAAGTTTAACTCTTTTTATCTTTCTCCACATCTTCTGCAACCACCTCAAGATATCATAAACAAAAATCGATTTGCTT
>CAYSLN010000245.1:400-688 GCA_964431825.1 uncultured Pirellulales bacterium
ACATTTGCTGGGCGAGGCCTGGTTTACCATTTGACAAAAGCTGACAAATATCACCTTTTGCTTTATCTAATTCAGCGCCATGGCCAATACGTTTGCCGAGTTGTTCGGCCCACTCTGAAAAACGCCGGAACCCTGCCAGCCATATCCACTTTTCGTAAGGTGTTAAACCATACAAGCCCTTGCCGCCCTTTCCATCGCGAACCAAATCAGCGAGAGACCGTATATTATCAACATCAAAAACTCCCGTAGCTGCAAACCAGTCTTCATCGATATACTTGCGAAGTTCTC
>CAYSLN010000245.1:698-3331 GCA_964431825.1 uncultured Pirellulales bacterium
AAGTTCTCCGTACAAAGGCCCCTGAATCCACCTGCCATAATCATGAAAACCCTTGGCTAAGCTATGGTTTGCCCCTGTCGTTTTACCCTTGAGGGCTCGATTAGTTCTCGCCCATGGCAGCATTAAGAGTTTAGGGTTAAGTTTTTCCAGAGCTCCAGCGTAAAGGTCATCAAAGCGCAACGCCGGATGGAAGGACCAAACATACGTATAAACAGCCGGATGAGTAAACATCTGATAAACTCTACAGTAGTGATTTATGAAACTCATCGTTTGACCAAGCATGCTTCTTGTATAATGACCATGCATTTCATGTTCACAAAGAATGTATTTGGGCTCCTCAGGCGTACGATCGTGTAGAGCTTTCAAGTCATGTTGTAAATCTTCGACCGCAATGGCGCAAACCTTTGGATTTATTAGTCCAAATCGGTTGACCGGCTTCAAGTAATCGAGTTCGAGAAGATGCCGTCCGCTAAATTCAGCGCGACCTACCATGTCACCATAGCTACCAGCAACAACCAATGTATCTTTCGAAACATTCCTAAACCAAGACATACGATGCAAATGTATAGGTGAAACCAAACTGCCAATCTTTACGATTTCGTCTATATTGCCCATAAGGTCTTCGGCACTAAGGTCAATGTGATGCCAATCAAAGCCCAAAATCTTAGCTACTTCGCTGCCATAAACTACATCACGGCTATTTTTAAGACCCCATGTGAGACCTTTCGGTTTGGTATTTAACAGACCTTGTTCGTATACCTTTGCCAATATCGCCGCAACCACTCGGCTGTCTAAGCCGCCGGACAAAAGAACATAAATCTGCTCCCGGCCCTGACATGCCCGGACTACCTCGTCACTAAGCAACCTGATGAAATTCGTGGCAATCTCGTTGTAATCTGTCCATATCCTCCCATGAGCAGGGATACTTTTCAGGTGGGGCTTTCCGTCTTGACCAATTTCTGAAAGCCAGGGCCTTCGTTTTACTTCGTTCACCAATGTTCGGTCACCACATGCATAGCCGAAAGACACTATTGATAAAATCGAAGCAAGGTCCCATGTCAGCCGGCCCTGACAATGAACAAGGGCGTCTTCAAATGACTCATACCACTTGCCTTCTGCACCAGCAGAGTATAATGGTGGCTGATATAAGTGAAGACTCGTCTCTAACTCGCCAATCCGCATATCTCTCCATGCAGCGTCTGCTAAAGAAAGCAAACACCTTTGTCTAAACAACCATCCTCTTAATTTCCATCAACCATCTCACTTTCCCCCGACAATGAATCAACCTCAACAACCGGCTGACTCTGCGCTCGTACGAGCAGGCCACGAATCTGCACACGCTCGCTCCGATTGAGCACAAACAACCATGCGCAGGCAGCGAAAATCAACATACACACCAACGATTCAAAAATAATCATAATCAAGCTATCCGGATAAAGGTACCAAACCAGAGCAACTGCTATCACTGCAGCCGGAACCGTCCCCAGGACAGCACGGCCATAAGATTCTGCTATATAGCTCCGCCATTTAAGCCCAAGCTGATAACAGGCATGCATCGGCTGAAAAAAGAAATTAAACAGCAATATCGGAATCGCTGCGCCGAGAACAACACCATATAGGCCCATCTCAAAGTACTCCGCAAACAACCAGCCAAGAATAGCTATAGCAACAACAACTGGAACTTGACCTATGGCAAGGGCACTGATAGACCTGGCCCCCACCAGAACTGAAAAACTTGGCCGCTGCGTCATTCTTATAAGATAAGGCACCATTAAAATCCCAAGTAGGGCCCAGGTCCAACCAAAGCCTTCTTTGAACCATTCAAATATAGGGTGACCAAAAATTACCGCTAAAGCACCTATCGGCAAACATAACACGGCGCAGTATTTCGTCCCCCTGACGGTAAGTACCCGCAACATTTCCGCTTTGCCGAGAGCTTCATATCTGCCTGCCACGGGTATCAACGAGAAACCAAACCCTCCAGCCACACGTTGAATCTGTTCCAATAGCAGAAGAGGAAGCGAAAGGAACGCCACGGCTTGGGGGCCATAAAGCCGACCGGCCAAAAACATCGGCATGTTCCATATTAACATCGTAGTCACTGCCATAATAAGAACAAATACGCTAAAGTGCATAAGCTTCTTCACGATATCCTTGTTAATGCTTGAGATACTCAATCGCAGAGAAGGGATCTGCCACTTGGCAAAACTCCACATCAATGCCGCCTCAACTGCTGTGCCCGCGATAAAACATAAACCGATGGTGACAAGCCCAGAAGATGGCAGCACAAGAAAAAATACTGTAACCGCTATCGCTCTTAATACGGCCGTGCTGGCTTGAATCGCGTTAACCAAATCATATCGCTGGGCCCCATACAACAAACTCCGCGCTGAATATCCCCAAAACCTCAACGCTAACATACCCCCGATACAACACATCAGCAGGTATCCCCTTGAATACAACTCAGCCGTTGCGTCAGTCAGCAGTATTGGCAAGATGTAACCAAGACAAACCATAACGGCTCCAGACAATATTCCCAGGCAGAAAAACATCAGGAAGCCAATAGAAGCGATACCATTCAAATGCTCGTGGTCTTCGACAGCCAAAAATTGTGAAGTGAATCGGTTCAAGGT
>CAYSLN010000246.1:0-3314 GCA_964431825.1 uncultured Pirellulales bacterium
AGGCAAAAGGGGCTGGTGTTTGATATTGAGCAGCTATCAAGGCTTCTGGAAGCGATGATAGTCCCTACCATTGGCAATAAAGGCAAAGGCAGGATAGAGCTGCTCGACGCGATTATTGAAACATCCCAACAGGGCAAGGCTAAACGCACTCATAAGGTAAAATACGGAACGGAGATAGAAGAAGAGCTTGCAAAAATCGAAGAGGTAGTTGCTGAAAAAGAGGACCGGTTCTCGCAAAAGTACGGCCCACGATGGCTGGCGATCAAACTGCTGGAGCAGGATGAGGACCTGACGGCAAAGGTCCACAACCAGGATGTGCTCGACGCCGTAGGTGCCAGTATTGAGCATCTCAGGACTATTTTCAGAGATGAGCTGGAAATAGTAATTGCCGACCGGCGGTACGGCTTTATCTCAGGTGCCTGTCAGGAAACCATCAAAAGCACTACAGAATTACGTCACAGCAACAGTGATATGATAGATGCCGTAGTAACAAATCGCATACTGGGACTGCCGATTTTCCTGATACTGATGTATCTGGTATTTTTTTCGACGTTTAAGCTGGGCGAATATCCGATGGGCTGGCTGGAGCATTTCTTCGAGTGGGCGGGCAGAGGCATAACCGGCTTTTGGCCGGCCGGTAGCGAAAGCTGGCTCAAATCGCTTTTAGTTGACGGGATAATCGGCGGGGTGGGCGGGGTGATTGTCTTTTTGCCGAATATTCTGTTGCTGTTTATGGCGATTGCGCTGCTCGAAGATTCCGGCTATATGGCGCGGGCGGCCTTTATTATGGACCGAATAATGCACAAAATAGGTCTGCACGGCAAAAGCTTTATACCAATGCTTATCGGTTTTGGCTGTTCGGTGCCGGCAATCATGGGGGCACGGATACTCGAGAACAGACGCAACAGATTCACAACGATAATGGTGATACCGCTGATGAGCTGCGGCGCGAGGCTGACGATTTATATGTTGATAATACCTGCTTTTTTCCCGGAGAAATGGCATGGGCCGGTGTTGTGGCTGATATATCTGACGGGGATTGTATTGGCGATTATCTGCATTAAAGCCATGCGGCTGACGATTTTCAAAGGTGAAACCACACCATTCGTAATGGAGCTGCCGCCCTACCGCATGCCTACGCTAAGGTCTATTCTGATTCACACGTGGCAGAGGGGGTGGATGTATTTGAGAAAGGCGGGGACGATAATCCTCGGCATATCGATTGTGCTGTGGGTGGCGGGCAGCTATCCGAAACCCAGCGGCGAGCTTGCGGCAGAATTGGGTCCTGAGCAGGTACATCAGGCGCAACTGGAGTATTCGGTAGTGGGCAGATTAGGCAAGGCGATAGAGCCTGTGCTGAGGCCGTTAGGCTTTGACTGGAAGATTGGGACGGCCCTTATAGGGGCAACAGCAGCCAAAGAGGTATTCGTTTCGCAATTGGCAATTGTGTACTCTGTTGGCAGTGATGATGAGCGGTCGCAGAGTTTGCGTCAGAAGCTGCAGGCGAATTATACGCCGTTGGTGGGGTTCTGTATTATGCTGTTTTGCCTGATTAGCACGCCTTGTGTGGCGACGATTGCGATAACAAAACAGGAGACAAATTCGTGGGGCTGGGCGATGTTTCAATTCTTTGGCCTGACTGTTTTGGCTTATGTGGTAACACTTATTGTGTATCAGCTCGGCAGTCTTATAGCCGGGTAGAGCCACGTCGATTATATCTTCTCCATCCTCGCCAACAACGCCAATTCAAAAACCCACGATGCCATCAACAATATTGCACAGTCAATCTTCGACTAAGAAAGCGTATATAGCATATAGAAAAAAATGTTTTTTTAAAAATTGGGGGAAAATAGGGCGTTTTTGGGTTCAAAGAAGGCAAAATCTCTATACATCTCCGTCGGGAAAAATCCTTGTGCAATATCACCAATTATGGTATAATACAGTCGAGGTAGGAAAATCCATCATATTTACAAGGAAACGGAGGAATTATGAAAACAGTATTAATCTCTTATCCCTAAGGAACCCTCGATTTAGCCGATATAACTTCCGATAAAATCAAACAAAGAAGCGAAAAATGCAAATATTTGTTTGATAGAGAGTAATTTTTCTTGAATAATAAATAAGGCAATGTTGGAGTGACAAACTCAAGGGTAGAGTTCATTTAAGGAGCGAGTTATGAAATCTAAAATTTTTATAACTGTTATGGTGTCAATGTTATCTGCTATACAGCCTTCAAGTGCGTTAGATGTTGATTTCTATGAAGATGGTTCCATTCAGAATGGAGATGACTACTTTTATGCAAATATCTACAGTGATGCAACGATAGATGTGACCGGTGGGTTTGTATATTACCTGCACGCCTATGACACGAGTACAGTGAACGTCTTTCCTGGCAGTGATTTGATGTATCTGAAACTTGAGGATTTGAGCACAGCACACCTACATGGTGGTCTTATAGAACATTTACTTAGTCTCGATAACACTGGCACAGCGCATTTTTACGGCTATGATTTTCACTTTGACTCTCTTGGTGGTAGTGCCGAGCAAGGCTTTTTATCAGGTTACTGGGTAGATGGTACCCCTTTGGAGATTAATCTGCTCCATTGGAACCAATCCGACACGTATAATTTTGTCTTTCACGAGATCCCCGAACCAGGGACATTTTTATTGTTGGGAGTAGGCGCAGTACTGTTTAGGAAAAGGAATTTCTAGGAAGTTACAATAACCCTTTTAAGGAGAAAGAGAATGTGGCTGGGAGAGAAATCCACTATCGTTGTGTTATGTTTAATTGCTCTTGCAACTGGCATAGTTCAAGCTTCTGAGTCTGTTTTCATTATTAGTAAACACGTTAGTCCAAGCCAAGCTCAAGCATATAGTATTGACGGCGACCAAATAACTCGTCAAGCACAGGTAGATATAGGCACGTACAATGAAGGATACGGTGCTGTTGGTAATACAATCTGGTCTGATAAGGAACTGATGTTTGTAACCTATGAGGGTTCGCCAATGATTGTTTGGGCTTCTACTAAATCCTCGCAAAAAACGCAAATAGTACAGGCAATCTTCGACTAAAAAACCATATCTCTCTGGAAATAAACAGGATATAGCAAAGTTACATAGTAGGGAAAATTCCTTGTGAAAAATCAATAATTATGGTATAATGCAGTTGAGGTAGGAAAATCCACCATATTTATAAGGAAACGGAGGAATTATGAGAACAAAATTCTTATCCATTCAAGTATAGTCTTCTGTTATAATTAGATACGTTAAGGCAGGAGCAGTTCGGGAAAATTCAATTTAATTTTAAGGAGGAA
>CAYSLN010000247.1:0-3294 GCA_964431825.1 uncultured Pirellulales bacterium
ACGGCTCAGCATGGTGGTTCCTCGACCAAAAAGACGGAATGGAAGAACAAATGCGGGTACTATCGAATATGGGACTCCTCAGCCGCTTTGTCGGCATGCTAACAGATTCGCGAAGCTTCCTTTCGTACCCGAGACACGAATACTTCCGCAGAATACTCTGTAATCTGCTCGCAGATGATGTCGAAGCAGGCCTCCTGCCGAACGATTTAGAACTGCTCGGAAAAATGGTCGAGGACATATCCTTCAACAACGCCAAAAACTACTTCCCAATGGCCCTCGACTAAACTTGCCCTGATAACTGTTAGCCCCCTGCACTGCAGGGGGTTTCCCCTTGCAATCTTCTACAAAAAGCAATTTACAAAGCACACAAGTAGCATTTGGGGATTTGAGGGTTCGATTCCAACCCGTCCCATTTTTTTAATTTGGAAATTCCTACAGGAGGTGATGTTTTTTACAGGAGCACAAGTTCTCGCGTACCTTCGGAGTCTTCAATCATCAACTTGGCTCCGGATTTTTTTTGTAACCAAAGATAGTCATAAATAGCAAGGGATCTACTAATTACTTCTGTAAGGCTATGTGCATTTGTCTCATCTCGGAGTAGCTCCATTCTCTTTCTTACGTTCATCGCCAACTCCAGGTTGAGTCTTTTCACCTTGTTTTTCTTGGGTATCCTCGGCATATTTTGCCTTTGTGACTCGAATCGTAGCCAACAGCCCTAATATGAAAATCATTATTGCGACTGCAAGGCAACCGACTAATGTCATGCTATCTAAGCCACTTTTCTCCTTTATCAATTCACTCGCAATTCGCCATAGCACCAGTATCGAAACTACAGCCACCACCTCACCACCAGTTCTATTCTTCATAAAAGCAAGGATGGCTGTGACCCAACCTCTACCCGCTTCATTTATACCTTTTTGATAGAACTCGTAAGGAGGGAGCGATTTCCTGTCACCATTGAATGGCTGCTCTGGGATTCGTGGTCCGTTGCCACTTTGTCCTTCATTTCTGTTGTCCATGCCGATCGGCTACCCCAATGGGGAGCCAATGGCATGAACGCACAATGAGATTCCCGACCATGTCGTCGGCTCCCTGTTTGTGCGTTCCTGCGGTTGACAATTCCGTATCTGGTGCCCTAGTCACCCTGTTGTCTTACACAAGAACGTTTTGATTCAATTTTCCTTTGTGTCGAACCTACTACGCTTCGGTCCTGCCTCGGGTTGCCTACTAAGGCAGCAACCCTACTCGTCTCCATGACCACACTTGCCAAATCTATATGCATATTATACATAAAAAATATGTAGAGCAAGAGAAAAATGATATTTTTTCAACATTTCGGGCTTAGGGTGACAGAATTCTCTTCGGAGCATGAATGTAAGTGCGTTATATACAAGAACTTATAGCCGCTACTGTAGTTTTTAAATTTTTTCATTTTTTAGCTTCCTTCGACTGTTTCAAACCTTTTGGTGGAACTATTAAACATCTCAAGTAAATAAATAGAGCCTACCGGTCTATTTGCAGGAGCAGAGACATCTTGGGAATTAAGCATGAAAAGAGTTGATACATTATCCCCTTGTCTTGCATAGCCTTGGCGAAGTTGGATGGCGAAGGAGGAAGCGACGCGGCAATCTGTCATCCCAATAGTACGTAGGGGGCAACACGTAAGCGGCGTCCTAAGAAATGACTGGTTTACTCTTCTTTGAGAAATTGTCAATCCGTATCAGCTTTGGCCACTGCAATCAACTCTATTAGCACCTCTTCTTTTATGGCCGCCAAAGGCATATCAGGGACGCTGATGTATACACTCTTCCCTTCATTCTTAGAAGTGCATTCCAGAGTGACACCACCGGCTATTTGCCCCCTTTCATTGCCTATCCTCCAACTGGGAGGCTGTTGGCGTAGTGTCCACGTAACTCCATCATTGTCGGTTATAGTTCTCACTTAACGACTCCTCATACTTATAACATTTTCTCCAACCGAGTAATCCTTTTATGTATACATACTTATTTTGAGCTCGCACTTGAACTATTCAAGCGTCGATATTTCTCCCCATTTTGTATAGCCCAAGAGAAGTTAAGCTATTTTTGATCTTCATAACAATTCATCTCCGAAAGCACCTTATTGTAGCCAACAGCCATCGTATTAAGGCTGGAGCCAATCCCGATCTGGTTTGCTTATCTGTCTCGCATTGTTGTACGCCATGTCCAACGTCAAACAGGTTGTTGCCCGGTAGAACATCAGGTGACGTTCGATTACCATAGCCATATCGGCTATTGATGGTGAGCTAAGGCAGAGAGGCAATAGAAGTTGGACTTGTCCATTATAGTATTGTGGAATTGCAGTTTTGTAGCTTCTCTTGATCCGTTCCTTGACGTTATCGATAGCTCCTTTTAGATACGTTTGGAGCGGGTGGTTGTCCATCGAACAATACGGTTCAGGAAATCTTTCTCTGTTAACCTCAATAATATGTTCTATGTTAATCCTGAGTTCTTTACGCGTGTCGAATACAAGGCAGAACGGGTCGTCAAAGTAGTGCGCCATATCAGGGAGTTCATTAAACCTGTTGAGTTCCCATTGGCCCTTTCTTAACCACTCCTTGAAGTACCACGGCTGGCGTTCTTTCCCTCGATGAACTTCAAAGAACGCAAAGATAGCTTCTTGATGCTGTGTAACTAAGCCTGTATTGAAGCAGGCAAGTTGGCCATCTGATGATAGGACAATCTTGTTTTCCTCCGCAAGCCGTCGGTACGAATATCGAAGGTAATTATACAGAATTGGTAAAACATGTTCCGAAGATGTGTTGTGATATTCCCAATCTTCAGACTCGGCCATTCCTGCTAGATTCCTCAGCTGATCGTCCATGGCCGGAACATATGCGAATTCTAACAGATCTACTGGCCACGTTTCGGTTAGCATAGCTTATCCCTTTCTCTAAATTTTACCTTGAGTAGGGCCGGATTCGCCCCACCAATTTCTCTACCAACACGCAAACGTATATACCGTATATCATGGTTTCAGCAGTTCCCCCATCAAAGGTGCTGTCTCTCGCTATTTCGCTGTTATCTTCTATCGACCTGAATTTAAGGTAATATAAGTAGTTGGTCAAAATTTCTTATAGGTTGGATGCTCAGGATTCGCCAAAGGTATTAAAGGTGTCCACCTGCACCCTCAGGTGACGCTTTTCCAGAATTTCACTTGCTTTTTCGCTGTTTTTCGTTGATTTTTGTTAAAAAATATGTTAAAATAACTGCATATTTGCCAGCAGGCAAACGCAACCCGCCAGTAGGCACAGGT
>CAYSLN010000248.1:0-3287 GCA_964431825.1 uncultured Pirellulales bacterium
GCATCGGGACTTAGCAGAAGCTCAATCTCCCAGTCCCAGCTGTTTTCCTGTGCCAGCTCACCTATTAGTGTTTTCAGTCGGCCGCTGTTGGAGACTGGGCTGTCCAGTAGCCAGAGTGCTTTACTAACATTAATTTCCTGTAGGAACTCACCGATAAGTTTCACGGCCGGCACCGTCTCAGTGACCTTACGGTATGTTCCGTGTACGCTGGCTAGGTCCCGGAAGCAACCATCACGGCCCTTAAAAATCACACCTCCACTCATTGCGGCTTCAACAGTTATCAATACATTGTAACCGTCGATGGCAATTGACCGGTCCTTAAGCTCTTGCAGTTCAATACGACGTTGCTCTCGCGAGGCAAGCTGCTGGTCGGAGCACGCACTTCGCATAACGGCTAATCTTTGCCTTTCTGTAAGCGAGAACTTGTCCCCAACCAGTTTCAGAGCACTTCTATCAGCATAGCCTTTCGTCAACAAAAGCGAAAAGTCTGCGAGCGCCGACCGCAGGTCGGAGATTGCCTCCGGAGCAAACAACTTTGCATCCGCCGGATGTGGACCTCTATGACTTCGTCTATCAGGCATTAGATAAAATCCCCTGGATTATTTATCCGCTTCCTCTGGTGGTTTGGAAGAATTGCGGAATCTCTTGAGCGTTTCCTGAGTAATTTGGCCACCATTTTTTAGCACATCCTGGAGGAAACCAACCGTAGTTTCTTTAATGTCCTGTATTGGCTCTTTTGTTATTAGTTTACTCGACGGGTCCGACCAGCGGCCACGCACGTGGAGGCGTATCAGTCTGTCCTTCAAGTTGGCAAAAATATTGATAATCGGCATATCCCTTATGATATCACCAATCTTTCCTAACAGCGCGGTTATGACATATATGTCTATCTGCTCTGTTTGCAGGTTGATTGTCCCGCCAGGCTGGGCCTTTATCGCTACCACACTATTTGCAACGTGAGCACTCTTGATGTTCATAACAGGGCCAACAGTAGTAAATGTGCACTCGGCGTCGGAAATTTTCAACGGGTCAAGCTGTGCCAAACCTACGGTGTTAAATACAAGCGGAACTATTGGTATGACGGTGATATCTGCATCATCAAGAAAAATCTGTCCTTCGCCAACAAGGTTCTGCGAATCCCCGCCTTTGCCGGAAAAGTTATAACTAAATGTAACTGTCCCCTTCGTTGCTTTCCTGCCGGGACCGCCCAGAATATCTGTCACATCTATAAAACTTAACTTTTGGGCCAGGACCTGACCACCAAATTCAGTCGGCTGGTCCTGCAAGTCCTCGATGTATAGTGAGCCAGCGAAGCTACCGTTGCAAACGTTGGCCACGATACTCTCAAAGTCAAGGCGCCTGTCTTTCACTATCCCTTCTGTGATGAGATTGCTGGCAATGATTTTGTCATCCTTCAGCACAGTCCACCCATCAAAGCTGATTTTCCCGTCGGACTTTAATCCTTTCGGTCCCTTAAGCCGGCCGGTTATTGCCAAATCCGCTTCCAGTTTACCCTCCGCCGAAAGCTTCGGGATATTTAACGCCTCAAGCATTAAGACCATCTCTGCCCGGTCAAAGGTATGTTTTATCTGCAGCGAGATGTCCGTCTCCAAGGTCCCCGGATTTATTTCGCCTTTCGCCGCTATGTACTCGCACGGATCCGCAGAAAACCTGCCCAACACAAGGTCATAGAGGCCTTCTTTTCTCGTTGCAGAAAACGATATATTATCATAAAGCGTTTCCAAATCCTGTGCGTCAACTACACTAATCGCCCCATTGTCGACAGTCAGTCTTTGCAAGAAGCCATCACCTGAGCCGGTTGTCTGCCGACGAGAAACACGCCACGGGGCCTCGAATTTATCAACCGTCGTCAACAGGTATACATTCAATCCATCCACATGAATTTCTTTTACGACTGGTTCCAGCCCCGGCCAGTTTGCCAGGGTAATTTTTGTGACTTTTGCAGATAACCAGTCATGTTCGTCACTGTCGGAAAGCTTAAGGCCCTTCAGATACAACGGCCCAAAGTAATTCAAGTCAATATCATCAACTTTTATAGGTCCGTTCCAGTATTGTGATAACGCCGACTCCACCCGATGGCGAACAACGACAGGAATAACCATAAAGTGCACAACGAAACCGGCAACAAGTACCACAAAGATAAGACCAGCGGCTATCCATTTCAGCCAAACCGTCCATATGTACCGATGGCGTTCCTTTTGTTTTGCGCCGGCTTTATCAGGCATCCAGGATAGTCCTCCTCAACTCATGCGGGCACTGAAGCCCTAAAACAAATTCTACACAATAGCTGACCACTATCTGAAACCTATTCTATAGCCAACAACGGCTATGTCAAAAACAAATTGACATAAGCCAAGGCTGTCTCTAATATTGCCTTGTCATATTATCTCTAACTCAGGAGGGCCTGATGCCCAGCCACAATTTGGCATACATCAAAATAGACGAACTGGAAATCATCGGCTATTCGATTGCGGGCGAAGAGACAGTAGTCGCAATCCCGCAGCTGGACGTCTGCTTCGATGTCGGTAAGGCCCCCGACCAGATTATCTCCATAAATAATATTCTGCTCTCGCACGGGCATATGGACCACGCTGCAGGCTTCGCATATTACCTCTCACAACGCAATTTTTGCGGATTGCCCGCCGGGACAATACTGGCTCCCCCGAATCTGCTCGGACCTATGAGGGTAATAATCGAGGCGTGGAGCAAGCTCGACGGCAATAAAGTCCCCGCCAATCTTGTTGGCGCAAAGCCCGGCGATGAATATCAGATAAAGCCGAATCTTTTTACAAGGGTATTTCCAACAAAGCACACCAACGGCTCCGTAGGATACAGCATAATCGAAAAGCGAAAAAAGATTAAGCCCGAGTACGCAAAGCTCACCGGGCCGCAAATAGTCGAGCTGAAAAAACAGGGAATCCAAATCGACTACCCGCTCGAGATCCCGATTGTAACCTACATCGGCGATACGCAGTATGTCGACTTTTCGCAACTGAATTACATCGCTGAGAGTAAGATACTCATTGCTGAGTGCACCTTTTACGAAGGCGAACATTGCGGAAGGGCTGAGGCCGGCAAACATATGCACATCGACGAATTTGCAACGCTAATCGAAAAGCTGCAAAACGAACATATTATCATCGCGCACACAACGCAGCGAACACCTATGCGGGAAATTCAAAGGATATTGAAAGAAGCCCTGCCGCCGGAAAAACATCAGAGAACTACCCTGCTTATGGACAGAAGGAACAGGTAGCTTCATTGAT
>CAYSLN010000249.1:0-3285 GCA_964431825.1 uncultured Pirellulales bacterium
ATCCACTGCCCTTCTAAAAACCTGCGGGAACCCATGCTAAAATACAACATCCTCTGTGGTAATTATGGCGTGAACCAGTCTATATGCAAAAGCTCGCAAGGCAGAGAAAGCCACGCTGAATTTGTTGGAAAGCCTCTGCGCAGCACCGATATATCGAGACATGCCGAAACTCTGCTAATCGTCGACGGTGGCTATAGCCTCATAAACTTCTGGCACGCAACAGACCAGCCGCCCGTCACACTCGACAGTACCCCACCAATAGAAGGTACCTCTTATATACCGGGACTCAAAATCAACAAAGATAGAGATTTGTTGCCTAGCCAACAACAGGATGCTGTATATGGCCGCCATCCCAACAAAACTGTCAACGTCGGATTCGTCGATGGTCACATCAGTCGGGAAAAGGCAGACAATTTATTGGTGGAAAAAGTTGACGAAGAAGATTATAGGAATTGCTCACCTCTCTGGCGACCGGAATGAAATAACCTAAAAAGAAGCCTCTCTTAACAAGTCCCGAATTTGGCTGTCCTCTAAATACTCGATTTCCTTCACCGATAATAAGGCGTACTCCTCGTCCCCGGTTAACTTTTCATAAAATTCCGTCCGATGAAGTCGATTTGTTTCAGCCTCTACGAAGACACGCCACTTCTTGAATACGTCGGAACCATCGCTGGCCTTTTGGGTCCATTTTAAATCATATACCTCAATCCCTTCGCCAACTTCCAGCCCGCTGCTGTCCACCTGACTCCATTCGGAACCGGCAGGAACCTCAGATATGTTATAAAATGGTATTAGGCCTAAAGAACCCTTTATCCTTGTCTTGATACCGGTAATGCCATCTTTAGTTAATTCAGTTGTGTTAATTACACCGCCATCACCGAGCTTCGTCTTCTTTGTGCCGTTAGCAACATCCCACAAAACCAACTCGCTCCCCGTTTTGCTCATATAAATGTTGGCTGTCCGGGATAGCCACATCTCCTGTATAGGCTCCTCCCTATCAGTGACAAAACTTGAGATGTGTACGTTTCTGACCCGTTCAATGGCCTTGTAGATTCCCTCAATGGTAACCGCTTTGGCCGTTGGTATGCTAAGCAACAAGCCAAACCCTATCAATACAACAGCAGCCGCGGCAATAGCTGTCTTGAATAAAGGTCTTAACTTCTTTCCTGAGATCTTCTGCTTCTTTAAGGCATCACCAAAACCGATGACCGAAGCCTCTTGCTCCTCCTTCATTTCATCTTCCCGGCCTACAACCTCCACACTTATCGGAAAGCCCCTGTAAAAACCATCTGATTTATCCATAGCCGGCCGCTCAGAGGACTCGTCTACGTTGTAGACTGTGATAACTTCTGATTCAGGCCGTTCCACAATACTGTAAATTTCTCGATACAGCTCTTGCATCCTTGCCAGACATACCGGGCAGCTGCGCAAGTGCAACGTAAGGGACTCTCTGAATTTGGCGTACTGGTCATGGGCAGGGTCAAGTCCGTACGGCACCACATAATCGAAGATGTCCCTTGATGAAACTGATTCACACGGAAATTCCGCAGGTCTGGGGTTATCTCGCAAACTATCACAGATGCTCTGTCGTTCTTTGTAAAGCAACTTTCGACAAGCAGGGTCTTTACATAGCTGCTTTAAAACATCCGCATTAACATCTTTAAATTCCATAGCCACAACTGATTTGGCCGCCATTTCTATCTCAGGCCTTACCGACAAGCCGTCACTGGGCTCTTCACTAAATAGCTGACTGAGTCGCAGCAACTGTTTATTGCTAAGATTCAGGTTTCTAATCTTATCTAAATCTTCGGAACACTGACGACAATTACACAGGTGTGCTGTTATCGGTGTTGGTATTCGAACAGTTAGAACCGGGTCCAGTAAACTCAGGATAAATGGCCTAACGGTACTGCAGGTCACACACTTGCCAATATAAGCAAAATGACGCTTCAGCATCCCAATAACAGGAGCAGGGCCAACTTCGCTCTGTTGCAATTCGAGGTCGTCAATCTGAGATAATGCCCTTCTAAGTTGAGCCAGTTGTCGCTGGCAATGTTCGCACTGCTCCATGTGTTCGGTGATAGCATCCGGAATAGACTCGTCACCTTCAGACAAGAAGTCGTAATAATACTGCCCGGCCTCATTGCATAGCAAATCAGGGTTAGGCGCTATCATCGTAATTCCCTCACTTAGTTTTTAATAATTGGCGGACCTTCTTCAATCCAACCGAAATATACCTACTGACAGATTTACTGTTGACATCCATTCGCTCCGCCACCTCTCTAATGTCATAGTCATCTCTGTATCGTAAGGTTATCGCTTGGGACTCGCTGTGTTGCAGCCGCTCTTCAATAAGCTCAAATATCTTATCTACTTCCCCTTTGTCAATATAGGCGTTTCCAGAGGTTTTCTTGTTGATAGGATTATCAATATTTTTTGCATATTTATGTAGGTGGTCCTTATAATTCTCCACCCGACGAACAGCATCAATGATATCGTTGGTTATCGCCCTGTAGAGATAACTCTTCACATCTTTTACCTCTGGGGCTAAAGGCTTGGAAACAAGAGAAAGAAAAAAATCCTGGAATAAGTCGTCTGCCCGGCTTTCATCCCTGACTTTGTACCGAATAACCGCATAAATAAAATCCCCATATTCGGCAAAAATCTCAGTTGCCTTCTCCACATTGTCTGTGCAGCTGTTGATGTCTGTCTCTGGTAATGCCATCGAGTAACAAAAATGTCCAAAAAAGTAAAAATTAGGGGCAATAGCCAAAAATCTTCGCCGCCTTATTTCACATTGCCTGTGCAGTCTTCGATGTCCGTCTCTGGCAACGCATCGAGTTACAAAGATGCCCAAAAAAAGTAAAAATCAGGGTAAATTTGCACTAAAAATTACACATTTAGCATCAAAAATAACACATTTCTCCAGCTATTACCCTACATTATACAAAAATTTACCCCATAATTACAACTAATCTTACCCAAAATCAGCCTTATCTATCCATTTAAACAGACCAAACACACCATTTATACCCAATTGGGCGCTGTTAAAATATACTCCCCCAACTATACATATCTTCATTATTTCAAAATAAAACACTATTTTCGTCACTAATTCTGTGCCTTCACGGTAAATTCACTGCAAATGCCTCTCGAAGCAAAAAACAAAAAAAGTGCCGTCAAAACAGATTTTTGACGGCAAATAACTTACTAAACACGCCCGGCAGGACTCGAACCTGCGACCTACGGATTAGAAATCCGTTGCTCTATCCAGCTGAGCTACGG
>CAYSLN010000250.1:0-3275 GCA_964431825.1 uncultured Pirellulales bacterium
GCGACCACTTGTTAAGGTATGCAGCGTAGTGGCCTATGGTGCTGTCGACAGAATCCAGGGCCAGTATCAAGCTGGTCAGGGCGACGCATCGCTCTATCTCGTCGAGCTGCAAGTTGTCAATTTCCCTGCGAATGGCATCGAGCTTTTGGGTATTATGGATTTGCCAGGGTTTTTTTAGATTGTCACTTTGGGTTGTGGAGCCACTGTTAGGATAGCCACCATAGTTTTCAGTGTACCAGCCATCGATGCCGGGGAGGGAATTTAGATGGTTGATGAGGCCTTTGTAGTGTTTTTTTGGATGTTTGTTCAGGAGGTAACACGTGCCAAAGACCTTTGACCATACGGCGAGGTCGTTGGAGATGGCTTTATAGCCGGCACGGGCAAAGGCCTGGGAGACTCTGGTTGTGCCGGAAAAGCCATCGAGAATGGTCTGGGGATTGACCTTGTGAGCTAATTGCAGGATGTATGGCAGGAGTTTTAGCTTCGAGCCTGCATATTTGATGCCCTCTGTTACAGGTTCATCGACAGCAATGTTTTGGTCTTGAGATAGACTAAGGGTTTCCATTTTCTTTCTGGCTGGATGGATTGTACTGTTTGCCGCAATTCCATCAAGGTAAAACATTTGCTCTTGAGAGAAGTGGTATAGTAAAAGAAAAAGCCAACTTGTTTCTAAGCCGGCCTTTATAAATCCTGGTGCTGACCTACTATCGCCCCGAAGCGCCTGCCCTGAGCGAAGTTGAAGAATTGGCTTTGTTTTGGCTTTGTTTTTCCGTGGTCCGAAAACGGAAAAATTCTCATATTCTTTTTATATCAAAGAGCTTACGATAATTTTTGACCTTACAAAAATTGGCTTTGTTTTGCATAAAATCTCGTATTGCGTATTGCGTATCGCGTATTGCGCAAAAGGAAGAAGGACAGTCCCAGTGAGATAGCTGCCTTGTAGGCAGGTAAGATCATCTCACGGGGTAAACTACCTATGGCATAAGTCTGGGCCTTGGTGGGCATCGGTAATCTCCCCCATTCTTGATGTGTTTGTCTATTGTCTACTGTATTCTATTTTTTAGCAGGTATTATACCCAAAAACGGCAAAAAAACAAGCAAAATCTTTTATCGCCTGCCTTGAGCCTATTCGACTGGATTCGACAGGCTCACCACAAGTACGCTCAGAGCCTGCCCTGAATTCAATGAAGGGGTGAACTTTGTCGAAGTATCCTGCCTGCCCCACACTAAAAAATAAAAGATTAAAAATAAAAAATCAAAGTTGCGGAATCCAACACTTGAAGTTTTTAAGTGCTGGATGACTTCCATAATTTTACTTTTTGCGTTTTAATTTTTAATTTTCCTACAGGGCTACCATCGGCCGCACGGGCTTAGCTATACCCAAATATCTGCCCAATCTCTAATCATATCCCACCACTCTTTTGGAGTAAGTATCCTTAATGGCAAATCCATAAGTTTATCTCTATATCGAAGTATTGTTGACCAATCTATTGTACAGAATGCATCACAACGATATACCACTGCATCACACAATAAAACACGATCATTCATATCAGGCAGAACTTCAAGGATTCCTGAGGATATGAGATGCAATCTTTCCTCCTCTGCTTCACTGAAAGATAGCAGGTTATTATCTAAATGAAGAAACTCTCGCCAATACTGCCAGATTTCAAAAAACCAACTTGCTAGTTCATTTCGACGAGAGCAATTCTTCGTCCGGATTATCTCACGATAGGTTAACGGTGATATAGCAAACTGCCAAAAGGCACGCTGTCCTGTCGTAAAGATTCCTCGGAGCGCTTTTATATCTTCTGCTAACCTAGAATCCAAGCCCTCCGGTATATCTGTACCTTCATGTATAGCCTCTCCGTAGTCAAGAATCACGTTGACTACATTTGTATCTAAAAATATACGTCTTGGGACATTTTTAATTGTTTCTGATTCCATCTGCTTTTAGATTATAATTATTGTCTATCAAACCAAATTGGGTAATCCTGAAAGAAATGAGTCCTTAAATTTTTTCCATTCGGCTTTACCTGCCTCATTTTCCGCCGTTGATATCCCATATGTCATACTTCTTAACTCGTAGTGTTCTCCAAAACGAACTGGACAGTGTTCATGAAGAAAAACACCTCTTACTTCCTTACTTTGAAAATCTTTCAATTCTCTATTTGTAGTCTGTCTCATTTTCTCTGTCCACCAATCCTTAACCTTTTGTTCGTTTTCATTTGTAACTATACTGTAATTTTCTGGATTCACCGCTATTGTCATTTCTACACTAATAACTCCTGGCAGACCAGACCTATGTATCTGTTGGGCTCCTTCACTCAACCGTGTTTTAATTTTCGAAAGATTTTTTATGCGTTTTACAGCCACTCCATATTTCTTACCTTCTACCTGACAAGTAACATCAGGTTCTTCAAATAAAGGATTCATTTCTGCATTTTTGCAAACAGCGAATACAAAGGCTTCTGCCTGAGCGTTTCGACCCCTACTTTCTTGCTTATCATTTTGCGGAAGGACTGAATCTTTGACTATTTGTTTGAGTATCGATACATAGTTGGACTTTTGTACATCATTGGGTATTTGGTCGAAGAAGAATTCAAGTTGACTAAAATCCCTTAGAGCTTCTCTTGCTACATTGAAATCAGGATCATTCTCTGGGATGAGACCACGAGAACTACCATCATCATTGCAAACGGCTGAATACATGTGTCTGATTCTAGATTCTTCTGGCACTTCCAGCCCGGAGCTCGCAAATTGGTTTAGCACATAATTGGCTGCATCTGATAATGAGCGTGCCATTTTTATTTCCCCCAATTTAGTCGATACTGTGTCGTTCATATGAATGAATCAGCTTGCTTCTTGGAGCATAGCATCTACCAATATTCTGCAAATGAAATTCCTCTCTTATAAGTCTTCCAAGCCGACTATTTAGTCCCCGCTTTGACTTGTCGCTATGTGCGAGTTCTCGATATTCCCTCATAAGCTCTTCATTGTGCTCTATCATTAGAAAAATGCGGTCTGTAACGTCTTCCGAAATTTTTTCGTTGAATGATTTGATTACTTGATCAGTATAGCTCCTAATGTTCATCGATATCTGCTCCACCTCTCTTGATTTATAGTTCATAAGTTCGTAAGATAGACTCACCGCTTTGTTCTATTTCGGCCGAAATCTGATGGAGAATTAGAAGAAGTGGTATATTAGTTCTATAAGGAAAAGGCCAGCCTGTTTCCAAGCTGGCCTTTATAAATCCTGGCGATGACCTACTCTC
>CAYSLN010000251.1:0-2024 GCA_964431825.1 uncultured Pirellulales bacterium
AGCGGCAAGAGCCGACTTGCACTGGAATTGTGTGTGGAGATAAAGGATAAGTGGCTGGAGGGATTCCTGAGTAGCTCTCAGGGCTTTAATGAGTGGTCCGGATGGAGGCCTAAAAAACCAACCCTGATAGTTATCGACTATGCAGCAAGTAGGGCAAAGGAAGTGGGAGAGAGGATAAAAGACCTTTATCATGACCACCGCAATTTTGAGCATCCTGTAAGGATACTACTACTGGAGCGTGAAACCGTGGGCGATGGGGAGAACAAGTTCGCAGAAGAAGAATTTGATACAATACTTTTGCCACAGAAAGTCGGCACAAAACGAGAAGGCAGTCGATTGTCCAAGATTTCGGCAAAAATCAGGGACGAATGGATAGACCTGCTATCGCAGGGTAGCGGGCCAGGCAGGGAGGTAATAGGCAAATGCAGGTATCCATTTGGAAGAAGCGGAAAGCTACAACTGGGAAGAATCGATGACAAATGGTTATGGGAGACGATATGCGAGGTAATAAGGAAACGGGGAGGGAACATTCCCGAAAACAAGGACAAGGTAATTGCAATGGCGAGGGATATTACAGAGGGCAGGCCGTTGTACATTGCCTTTGCTGCCGACGCGTTAGCCGGGGGACGTAACATACGACAGTGGGATAAGAGGCAATTGGCCAAATTCATCCTTGAACGCGAAAAGAAACGATGGGGAACCCCAGACAACAAGCACATTAACCTTTTGGCGATTGCGACAATGACGGGCGGGATAGGAAAGGATAGCGACATTCTAGAAGATACTGATTTACGGGGAATAGTACCGGATAGTTTAGAAATTGACAGTGGGAAGTATAGTATGATGTCCGGCCAATCAGTGATAGGTCAAATTCCACCACTTGAGCCGGATATCCTCGGTGAATGCTTTGTTTTGGAGCACTTCAAGGATGTCTGCAGTTCGGATTTCGTTAAAGAGAAAAAAACAAAACGTTTGATGGACACTCTGCTAGAGGCGGCCTGGAAATACGAACCGTGGGAGATGGAATGGTTTCTCGGACGGACGGCGGAGGATTTCCTAGATGACCCTGTGCTACCTTCGTTGCTCCAGCTTGTTAACGTCAATGAAGATGCCCGCAGGTGCTGGGCGGATATGGCAGGTGACCTGATTGGTATCTATGGAAAAAACAAAAAAGGTTTACAGAAGGCAGAGGGACTATACAAGCAAGTGAGAGAATTAGCTGAAAAGTATGCCGGCGAAGTTACACTGATAGCTGAGCAAAGCAAGGCAGGAGCAAAACTTGTAGAGTGTTATACAAAGGCAAAGAAGATGAAACTTGCAGAGAGAATCTATCGAGAGCTTTGTCAACTTGCAGGCGAGCATTCTGGTGATGTATATGTGCTTAAAAATTATTCAAACGCCGCCATGTATATGCTTGATAGATATACGGATACTTACAAGACCAAGGAGGCGAGAATAGTATATGATGAACTGCAACGATTAGTGAGAAATTACAAAGGCGATAAGGAGGATTTCTGGTTTTCCTGGACACTGTTAAATCTATCATTAATAGCCGGCTGGATGGTTTGGTACTATGCGAGGGTGGACCAAGTCGAACAGGCAGAGAAGATTTATAAGGATTTGGAACGGCTGGTGAAGGAGAATTTGGACTTATGGTCAGAGTTGCCTGAGGCTCAGGCACTTGCTGCTATGTATATTATTTTTGGTTACGCTAGCAAAAGAGATACAAAAAAGGCCGAATGGTATGGCCGTGAATTGTTGCGTTTGTTAAAGAAGTACAAGATAGAGCCGATTGACAACATAACTTACTACAACTGGGGTGCCGCACTTGTGAACCTGGCGATGATGAAGGAAGGGGTGGAGCGAGAAGAGTTGATTGAGAAGGGGATTGAGAAATACGAGAAGGCAATCAAGATAGAGCCGAAAGATAATGACAGCTACTGCAACTGGGGTGTCGCACTTGGAGACTTGGCGATGATGAAGGAAGGGGTGGAGCGAGAAGAGTTGATTGAGAAGGGGATTGA
>CAYSLN010000251.1:2124-3268 GCA_964431825.1 uncultured Pirellulales bacterium
GAAATACGAGAAGGCAATCAAGATAGAGCCGAAAGATAATGACAGCTACTACAACTGGGCGAATGCTTTAATGTCATTGGCAATGGATAAGACGAGCGGAGAAAGAGACCGATTGATGGAAGATGCAGAGGAGCAGTGCAGAAAATGCGAGGAAATTGAAAAGCATTATGCAGCATACATTCGTGCGTGTATGTGCGCTATGCGCGGAGAGAAGGAAAAGTGCAGGGAGTGGCTGAAGGCGGGCGAGAAAGCGGGGACGCTTGATAGTCGCAAGGAGGCAATGGAAGAGAAATGCTTTGAGAGCGTGAAGAGAGAGAGGTGGTTTCAGGAAATTCGCTGGAAAGGCGAATGACCTTGCAATGTGCTACAACATTCGAGGGCAAGCTCCGCTTTTCGCCAATTGCGTCGATTTTTTCGCGCCGTGTAAAAAACATATCTCGTGTTGATTCCGCTATGGCAATTGAGTTAAGTGTTTAAACGCCGCCCCGCTGAGACGATAAGGAACCCGCAAAAACAGCGGGGTAAGTATTAATAAAATAGGTGGAAAGAGGGGAGAAGTCAAGAGGTTTTAGCGGATGGATTTGAACCCGCAAAAACGGCAACTCTCTCGCCCTCGATTATTCAGTAGTGGAACCCCAAAGCTAACTGCCTAAGATACCGGCTGGCCAATACAATAAAACAATCGACAGAAGTTTACACACCTCTTTCCCTGAAATTTCACTTGAAAATTAACCGTTTTTTGGTATAATATACATCGAACTAATGGACGTTTCATAGTTCGCAGTCAATCAGAATGGGGGGCCATCAATGCCCACAAAATTGCCTTTACTTATTTTGGATTTAGGATTTAGTGCTTCGGATTTCTTTTTCCCTCTGCCTTCTGTATTTGTTTCGTATTTCGATATTCGGATTTCGAATTTCTCTTTCATCCTGGCAACTGGCCCCTGTTTTTATTCAAAACAAACCCAATTTTTGTAATGCTCAAATTTACATAAGCTCTTTGACAATAAGATAATATGAGAATTTACCTCTCCTCGGTGATGGGGCAAAACAAACCCAATCAAAGCCAATCTCAAACGAGGCGGCTATGCTGCTCTGCGTAGTATCTACAAAAAAACGCTGCTTCTTACGCTTAATCCGGTAA
>CAYSLN010000252.1:0-3252 GCA_964431825.1 uncultured Pirellulales bacterium
GCTGGTGAGATGGTTCTCGAATAAAGCGTAATTAATAGCCATTTTCTTACCCCCCTTAAAAAGTGTTATTATGTATTGTACCTCCGGGTGACTTCCCCGGAGTTCATAAGATTCTTGTTCTCTCATCTATTTAGATATCTACTTGAGATTTATATTGAAGTCGTTTAAGCCCGGTGTGGACGGCCCATCCCCCATTAGTAGTTGCCTGTATTGGTGCTTGCTACTTATCAGCAAAGATATGGGTCGGCTTTAATATGTGGATGAATTACGTTGTTTGCTTGCTTCAATTGCCTGATCACATCCTACCACTATAAATAGTAACAATAAAATCGAGCAGAGGCAAATGTACCACATCTTTTGTGTAAAAACCCCAAATCGCCCAAACTGTAGAAAATAGGATATTTTTAAGGTAACTGTAGCATCTGTAAATAGTTAGGCCTTAATTGGCAGTTAGATCACATTTGCATGGTTTTTCTTGTGTTTATCGGGGTTTGTGTTAATAATCCACGATTTTAACCTTTTCTATAAAAAAAGTATTGACAGAAAACAGCTGGTTGATACAATTCAACCCGGTTATCAGTACTGGGATGGAGGAGTTTCCTCAGGTTTCCCAGAGCGAACGCACGGTGTCAAAGTGCATGCTTGATGGGAGGGTTTATCTTGCTCCGGTACTGAATCGCTTGAATACGGACGGACTTAAAAGAAGCTAAGGAAGGCTGATTTTTTTTGGGTTTGGAATACTGTATTTAGATTACTACTTTAGGGCTATACCACAAAGGATGGATTAGTAAGGAAAACTATTTCTTAAAGGGATTTTTTCAATGCGTACAGGAACAGGGAAAGTCACGGTACGCTTGGCTTGGCTCCTGGCAATTATTTTGTTGATACTCTCAGGAGTAGGTTATCGCGGACTAGCCTCTCTATTGAGCCTTGTTGTCAAAACTCCTGTTGTTCTACCGGTGTCCCTTGATTTTTTCCCTATGCAAATTGGCAATTGGGTCGGCCGAGATGTGCCAATCCCACCGAATATTCAACGCGCAGCTGGTAATGATTCTTCTCTAAACCGCTTATACACGAATGAGTTGAATAACCAGTGGTCCAACATCTATATTGCTTATACCGCTCGTCCCCGAACAATGTTGGGCCACAGACCACAGGTATGTTATCCCGGTGGAGGCTGGGTTCACGACAGCACCGAGTCCTCCATGGTTATCTCCAACACCGGAAGAGAAATCCCGTGCTTGATACATCGCTTTCACGTATCCAGTCCAGAATATAAAGGGACAGTAGTTTTGAATTTCTACATTGTTAATGGGCAGCTTACATCAGACGAAAGTGTTTTTTCCGGCGTAGGATGGCGTACTCCGAATATCGGCGGCGACCCCGCTCATTACGTGACGCAAGTGCAGATAAGCTCGGTATTGGAAAATTCGGCCCGGGCAGTAGCTAAAGATATGACGGAAATAATAATGGGTTTTTTTCCTGACGGCGAAGGGAATATTGGGGCAGTTGAATATACTGATACCCCGAGTGGTGTTCCGAAATAAACCGAGATTATATCGAAGAACGACAAGGTGTATAGCGACGCAACTTAAGTTACTACAAGACGTTACAGAGATTTATCTCCTGTAACTTACAGGGACGGAGTATATCGGCAGTACATTCCTTTGATGGTTAGACTCCATTACGAATCATTTGATTAGTTCGCACCTTTAAAGCAAAAAGGGTACATTGTGGCAGAAGAGTCAAATGGAAATAACTTTTTCGATACTGAGTATCTGAAGGCTGATTTGAAGGGTAGGTCCGTGCGAGGTGGAGTCGTGACAGTGGTCGCACAGATGCTAAGATTTTGCCTTCGGTTGGGCTCAATGGCTGTTCTTGGTCGTTTGCTGACACCTGATGATTTCGGTTTGATTGCGATGGTCACCGCAGTTACCGGCTTTGTCATGTTGTTCAAGGATTTAGGCCTGTCCATGGCGACTGTCCAGAGATCCGAGATTAATCACATTCAAATCAGTACGCTTTTTTGGATAAACGTAGTACTCAGCGTCTGTATAATGCTGCTCACAGCACTCTTGGCGCCGGCTATTGCCTGGTTCTATAGTGAACCACGGTTGACCTGGATTACATTGGCTTTGGTGGGCGGTTTAATTTTCAGTGGTTTGAGTATACAGCATCAAGCTTTATTAAGAAGGCAAATGCGTTTTGGTATCTTGGCCTTTACCAATATCATTTCCCAGTTGGTTGGTATTGTTGCAGCTGTCGTTGCGGCTTCGTACGGAGCGGGTTATTGGGCATTAGTAATTATGCAATTGTCAGCAGGGGCGGCGGGCGCGACTGCGGTTTGGGTAGCTTCTGGATGGTTGCCCGGTCTGCCGGGGCGGCGCTCGGGTGTCCGTAAAATGTTGGCCTTCGGTGGAAATTTGACAGGTTTCAGCTTCCTTAATTACTTTGCGGTAAATATGGATAATGTGCTTATCGGCAGGTTTTGGGGACCTAGCCAACTGGGCCTGTACAACAGGGCATATAACCTGCTGTTGTTTCCAATTCGCCAGATAACGGCACCCATTGCAGCTGTCGCTGTTCCGGCATTAAGTCGCTTGCAGGATGAGTCTGAACGGTACAGACGTTATTATTACCGGGCGATAAACGTGATAGCTTTTTTATCTATGCCTCTAGTAGTCATCATGGCGGCATTGTCTAAAGAAATCATAAGAATTGTTCTAGGAGAGCAGTGGGTAGGTGCTGCTGTGATATTCAAGGTACTCGCTTTTGCGGCGTTTTTTCAGCCTGTTTTCAGCACAACTGTTTGGATTTACGTTTCGCTTGGTCAAACAAAAAGGATGATGCATTGGGCGTTTATCAGCGTACCGGTGATAATATTGTCTTTTATTATTGGGCTGCCATGGGGAGTATTAGGTGTTGCTGTATCCTACACGATTTGTACTCTTGTTGTACTGAGCATTCCTAGTTTATGGTGGGCCTTTCGATACTCTCCAATCAGCATTTATGGTTGTCTAAAGGCTATCTATTGTCCTTTGGTTGTTAGCGTTGTCATGTATTCCGTTGTTGAACTGATGCGTTCCGGATTTGCTCTATATAGTCCGATCCCGACTGTGCTGATTTCGAGTGCTATAGCTTTGGGTTGTTTTGTTTTAGTAGTTCTGTTTTGGCAAAAGGCCAGGCGTGAAGTTTTTGCTATTGTAAGTATTATGGGAATGCTGAGAAGACAGAAGTATGCCGTCGGATGAG
>CAYSLN010000253.1:0-3250 GCA_964431825.1 uncultured Pirellulales bacterium
ATGATAAGAAAGAAGTGCTGAGGCCTTCGATAATCTGGTGTGACAGCAGGGCGGTCGAGATTGGCAACAAGGCATTGGTGGATATCGGGGAAAAGACCTGTCTCGAACGACTCCTCAATTCGCCTGGCAACTTTACCGCCTCGAAGCTAAAATGGGTAATGGACAAGGAGCCTGATGTCTATTCAAAAATCCACAAGATTATGCTGCCCGGCGACTATGTCGCGATGAAGATGACCGGTGATATTAAGACCACTCCTTCGGGTTTGTCTGAAGGGATAATGTGGGATTTCAGCGAGCAGGCACTTGCGGACCTGGTTCTCGATAATTACGGAATATCGCGTGAGCTTATAGCCGATTCTGTCCCCACCTTCTCAGTCCAAGGCGAGCTGACTAATGAGGCGGCGAAAGAACTTGGGCTTAAGGCGGGAACCATAGTTTCCTACAGGGCGGGCGATCAGCCTAACAACGCGTTTTCTCTCAATGTCCTTAATCCCGGCGAAATCGCCGCAACTGCCGGCACATCTGGTGTTGTTTACGGTATCACCGATAAGGCCGACCACGACCCAAAATCAAGAGTCAATACGTTCGTGCACGTCAATCACTCCAAAGAAGTTCCGAGATATGGTGTGCTCCTGTGTCTGAACGGTACTGGTATCCTCAATAGCTGGCTAAAGCACAATACGGGCACGATTGATTATCCTCAAATGAACGAGTTGGCCTTAAAAGTCCCTGTCGGTTCGGAAGGCCTGGTTATCTTGCCTTATGGCAACGGTGCCGAAAGAACGCTCGAAAACAGAAATCTCGGCTCCTCCATTCACGGGCTGAATTTCAATATTCACAACAAATCGCATCTTTTGCGTGCGGCGCAGGAGGGCATTGTATTTGCCTTAAATTACGGCCTTGAGATTATGCGAAGTGTGGGCGTGGAGGTTAAAACGGTCCGGGCCGGCAATGCGAATATGTTCCTTAGCCCGCTGTTTGGTGAGGCCTTTGCGACGGTGACGGGGGCCTCGGTGGAATTATACAATACGGACGGTTCTCAAGGAGCAGCAAGGGGCGCGGGTATTGGCGCGGGTATTTACAAAGGTCCCGAAGATGCTTTTGTGGGACTGACGCCGGTTAAAACTATAGAACCTGATAAAAAGAAGATGTCTGCTTATGGGCAGGTCTATGCTGATTGGAAGAAAGTTCTCGAATATGAATTGCAGAAGTCATCTGCATAGGTTTTTCGTCGAGGTTGTCCTCTTTAGTTTGTTGACCTTTGCCGGCCGGGCCTTTTCATCGACCGGTCAAGTTTCAATTTCGGGTGAGCTTAAAAAGTGGCACAGGATTACCTTGACTTTTGAAGGCCCTGATACCAGCGAGGATGCTACTCCCAATCCCTTTCTTGATTACGATCTTTCTGTAAATTTCAGCAATGCCGGCAAGTCTTACACTGTCGCAGGATTTTATGCAGCGGATGGCAATGCCGGACAGACCAGCGCAGTTGCCGGAAATAAATGGTGTGTTCATTTCACGCCTGACCGCCAGGGCCAATGGAACTATCGAGTATCATTTCGCAGGGGCGCAAATGTCGCGTTATCACTTGACCCAAACGCAGGCAGCAGGGGAGTACTCGATGGTTTGATGGGGACATTTTCAGTTTCTGCGACGGACAAGAAACCGCCCGACAGTCGTGCGAAAGGGGCGCTTCGCTATGTTGGAAAGCGCTATCTGCGATTTGCCGAAACGGGCGATTATTTTCTGAAAGCAGGGACTGACAGCCCTGAAAATTTGCTTGGATACGCCGAGTTTGACGGGACGTTTGATACCGGCGCAATGGGCGGTCTTACCGAAGGGGCCGATGCCGTATTCATTCATACCTTTGCGCCTCATATAGCAGACTGGCGCCCCGGCGACCCAACATGGAAGGACGGTAAAGGAAAAGGCATAATCGGCGCCTTGAACTACTTGGCCTCGAAATACGTCAACAGCGTCTATTTTCTAACCTACAACATCGATGGAGGAGACGGTAAGGATACCTGGCCCTGGACAGACCCGAATGAGAAAGTGCGTTTTGACTGCAGCAAACTCGACCAGTGGGAAATCGTTTTCTCGCATATGGACCGGCTCGGCATAATGCTCCATGTCATAACTCAGGAACAGGAAAACGACCAGGGGCTCGATGGCGGTGAGCTCGGCATACAGCGCAAGCTCTATTATCGTGAATTGGTAGCCCGTTTCGCTCATCACCCGGCACTGGTCTGGAACCTCGGTGAGGAGAATACAAACACGCCTCAGCAGCGGCGGGACTTTGCCGGATTCATAAGAAAACTCGACCCATACGACCACCCGATTGTTGTTCATACTTTCCCGGGACAGTACGACAAAGTATACAGGCCTTTATTGGGCTCTGAAGATTTCGAAGGTCCATCGCTGCAGATGGGCAATGTCCAAATAGGTCATATCGAGACACTCAAATGGGTAAAGCTCTCGAGCACCAGCCGACAGTGGTTTGTTTGTATCGATGAAATTGGTCCTGCTGATACCGGCGTGATGCCCGATGCGAATGATTACTGGCATGACGGGCCCAGGAAAAACGCCTTGTGGGCAAACCTGATGGCAGGTGGTGCCGGCTGCGAATGGTACTTCGGATATAAATACCCACATAATGACCGCACCTGTGAGGATTTGAGAAGCCGTGACCATATGTGGGACCTTACTCGATATGCCGTTGCGTTTTTCCATGAACATCTGCCGTTTGTACGGATGTCTCCTGATGATTCACTGGTCTCCAATGGCTGGTGTCTTGCGGAACCGGAAAGTATTTACGCGGTCTTTTTGCCGGAGGGCGGAACCACCGACATCAATCTGCCAGCAGGAGAGTTCGGTGTTCGCTGGTTCAATCCGAGAACTGGAGGGCGGCTTCTGTCCGGCTCCCTGGGACAGGTTACAGGCCCCGGCGTAGTTAATCTCGGCAGTCCGACGACGGATATCGACAAGGACTGGCTTGTTATTGTCTCGAATCGGAGGGCAGAAGCGAAAATGGATTAGCCAGCACGGAATTCTTGGGCGATTTGTCCAAAAACTGCGTGAAAAGTGACCGACGATATGTTATCTTAACAGTTTCACAGGTTACAGAAATCATGAAAAACAATGGTTTGGAAAGGAGAAAATAAAAAATGGCAGACAAATCTTTACACAGTATTTGTAGGTGGACGTTTAATCCGGGAAAAGGTGGTTTTGTGCCCGGTGATATGCGGCCCGAGTG
>CAYSLN010000254.1:0-3206 GCA_964431825.1 uncultured Pirellulales bacterium
GCTCGCACTGTGTGCCATCGATACTGACTATACGTTCGCCGGCAGCAGCTTTTCTAACTATTATTTTGCCCTCAGCAACTTTGGCATAATCGAAGGCGTGTGGGGGCTGACCTGTTTCCATCATCGCATAATTCGTGGCATCAACGACGTTATTAACGCTCCGCAGCCCGATGGCTTCGAGTCGATTCCTGAGCCAATCCGGTGCCGGCCCAATTTTGACGCCTTCAATAATCCGTGCGGTATATCGACCACACAGGTCCGGCTCTACAATCTCAACATCTGTAAATTTCGTAACGTCTTTGTCCGATTCGTCCAGCTTGACCTCGGGTATTTTTAGTTCTTTGTCTGTTGCCGCAGCCAATTCTCGCGCAATTCCGATATAGCTCAGGCAGTCACCACGATTACTGGTTACCTCAACATCAATTACAGAGTCGCCCCCGTGATGTTCTATCCCCTCGCAGGGAAATCCCAAATCGCTTAAAATCTCAGCGATTTCTTCAGGAGAGTGCCCAATTTCGATATAATCACTTAACCAACTCAGCAATACTTTCATAGCGACAATACCTTAACCACCAGAGACATCGCTGTCAATATATTTAGCCCCTGCCTCGCCTGTCCCTAAGGGGCCAGCCCGCTTTGTGTTTACCCCATGAAGTGCTTGCCCCATGAGATGATCTTACCTGCCTATAAGGCAGTTATCTCTTCGGGGTGCTTTTGCTACTTCACCGGGACTATCTAACTTGGGGCTGGCCTCCAGCAACACTACGCCCGTTCAAATCTGTTCACAAAACTCCCTTGACTTTCATCCTCTTTCAACCTATTTTATTAATACTTACCCCGCTGTTTTGCGGGTTCCTTATTGTCTCAGCGGGGCGGCGCTAAAAAATACTTAACCCAATTACCATTGCGGAATCAACAAAAGGTATGTTTTTAACCCAGTGAGAACAAATCGAAGCAATTGGCGAAAGACTTAATCGTCAATTGCGAGTGCCTCGCCAGAACGCTTTTGGTAAGCTAGCTTGGAAAAGCTTAGTTCGAGAGAGTTAAAATATTACAGAGACTTACAAATAAAATTTGCAAGGAAAAGTAGAATCTTGCACATGAGAATTTCTTCGCATACAAATTTAACCAATACTTCTAATTATGCAAAAAACATTGCCAGTTTGCTCTAATACCATTGTAGGCGCTGACCCACACGAATGGATTCCAAGAAACTTTGAAGATTTTCTGAAAGAACTAGACCATATCATAAATTCATGTGAGGCGAAGAAACCGCATTTCAGAGGACACGCTGATAGCAGATGGCTGTTAGAATCTACCTTTGTTCGCACATGTAAAAAGCTGCTTCTTGATATAGAACCCCACATTAGGCCGAGTGAACAAATACTGGAATCATGCGAATATTACCAAGCTCTTTTTGCACTGTTCCTTTTAAAGTATGACGTACTTGTCAAATCAGACACTAAATTTAATGAATACAAAGTTCTTGAAAGCACACACAATATAGATGCTCTTTATGACTTAATGAGATACTACCAACAGTATCCTGAAAAAGACGTATTTCATCCCAAGGGAACATTCTTCCTGGACTGGTCTCAAAAAGGGCCTGAGGTTGGTCTTTTCTTTGCTAATTTTGATTCGGATGAGCATCACATAAAAAATCGTAAAACTGACGGAGCATTATTTATATGTGATCAGCCAGTGACAGGAAAAACTTTGATGAGACGGGAAACTGGTGAGGCAATTAGAATGGAGGAAGTTATCACCAAGATGGCCGAAGCACTCAACGAAAAAAAGAGAGCTGGATGTCCATTACTTTTTTATCCACCAAAGCAAAATCTTATCCCAAGAGCGAACAATCAAGATGTTGTATATTGGGCACAAGTGGATTTAGGATATGATTTAGAATATATATGGAAACTTAAAGAAAAGAACTCAAATAAAAATCAATATATATTTATGAAATTAATCCTTCCCTATGAAAGCAAAAATGAGTGTGCTGAATACTTGATAGCCCGAAAAATAACACATAGCTATCTTTTTACAAAGTAAACCTCATATGGTGGATTACTAATCTTCACCGCTCTTGCCTCCCGCCAATTTATCAATTCTATAATCCTCAAAATGATTACCATATCTCTCAATTACATCGTTATGATATTTAGCCAACCATTTATATTTCTGCCTGATATCATCCCTCCTGATATCATCCCTCGATGAAGAATAAGCATTTAAGATAGCTTTCTTGTGTCTTTTGAAAGCATCTTCAGCTTTAAGCTTCCAACCCGCAGTTCTCAAGTGTCTTCTTTTATCGTCATCTTGGCATCTCCTATGCTCCTTCTCAATATCTTTATTTCCTCTCCAACCAAGCTCCTCAACACCATATCCTAAATAATCGATAAACCAAGCGTTCCTCCCCTTATTCTTAACTTTGGACAGTAATCCTTCAGTTGGATTATAACTATAAGCCTTATAATTATCAGGGTTTGTGAAATATTCAGCCAAACGGTCTGAAAGAACAATTATTGGATGCTTGGCTTCCTCTTTCTCTAACCTATATGCTTCGACTAGAGCTGAACTCACTATTACATTGTCTCTGTGGTACCACTGACCATCTGACACTCCACCTCTTAGGAAAATATTTGTTTTGAGTGTGCAGTTAAACTGGGAAAAGGCAAAAAGAGACAAGTCGCTCAGCCAAGTGTCGTATTTACCTTGTAAACTGGATATTTCTGATTCTTCGGCGACAAATACCATCATGCAATCTGAGAAAGCAATTACTTCCTTTTTGGCCGGTTTTAATGATTCGGGGTCTTCTTTAAATTCGTCTCTAAATGATCGCACTTGCTGAATAATTTTTTTAAAGTCAGCTAGCGACTTCGCAGCTTTCACTTTTGAAGAGAAACCAAGAAAGTCAATATATGCTACGATTCCGTATGATATGTCCTTTCCGT
This sequence comes from uncultured Pirellulales bacterium, assembly GCA_964431825.1. Classification (GTDB taxonomy): domain Bacteria; phylum Planctomycetota; class Phycisphaerae; order Sedimentisphaerales; family Anaerobacaceae; genus CAYSLN01. The sequence goes on from CAYSLN010000254.1 coordinate 2,955, forward strand.
TAATTCTCATATCCAACTCAGAATTAGGCTCAATTAGCAAGTTTGTTATAGTTCGGGAAAGGGATACACTTTCTTCCCTGACCTTAAGCTTTTAGATGGTTATTATCCTCCCAATTCTCACCAAACGCAACTTGGAAATTTCGACAATTAAAACCAGAATTTCTGCTTGTGCTGCCTACTGTTCGGAACCTGTCTTTATCCGTACGCCTTCGGCCTACTTACTGTACGTTTCCTCATTGCTTGCCCCATAAT
>CAYSLN010000255.1:0-3205 GCA_964431825.1 uncultured Pirellulales bacterium
CTTCAACAATCCTATCGCAATATCGTTTTTGGTAGTGAGGCACAAGCATTTCACTTCACTTTCTTTGGCTGATATTGGCCAGCTTTCTAAAGATAAAGTTTTTTATCAAAGAAAATTACTTTCGATAGGCTGACACAGACATAAAGTAGATGATTCAAAAATCTTATGCTATAATCAATTAAAAACATTTTGCAATTCACTTGATTTTGTGGAGGTGATTGTCGAATGGATAAAAGTAATAGACCTGTTGGAAGGCAAAAGCGTGTCGGTTCCGGCAGTGGTAATGTGCAGAGGCGCGGCAGCGGCCTCAGCGGCAGAACGGGCGGGCCGGTAGGAAGCTCCGGCGGCTATTCGAGTAGGCCTGGAAGCCCGTCAGGAAACCAGACATCCGGGAGTTATCCGTCTGGCGGTGGAGGTGTTTCTTCCGGCGGGGGCTGCCTGAAATTCATTGGTATACTCATCTTTGTGGTGATCGCTGCTTACTATGTATACAACAATCTTGGAGGCGGACTTGGTGATTTGATCGGCTCCAACGACATCGGTTCCCCCGGTTTCCAGTCCGGAACGCCGACAAGTGCTACTTCCACTGCTGACAAAGGCGCATATCCGGTCGTCGCTTCTGTCTCAGAGCTTGCGCGCGATAAGCGCATCATTCTGAAAGGCAATGGCGACGATACGGCAACGATAATGGTGTACATGTGTGGGACCGATCTTGAGGCACAAGGAGGCATGGCCAGCTCCGACTTACAGGAGATGCTTTATGCCGAGATTTCCGACAAGGTAAACATCATCGTTGAGACTGGCGGCACAGCTAAATGGCAAAATAACGTGATAAGCAACAGAACAAATCAGCGCTACCGTGTGACGAACGAGGGTCTCGCGCTGCTTGAAGCGGATCTCGGGAGAAGGTCAATGGTCAACCCTGATACGCTTTCAGACTTTATTAAGTACTGTAAGGCCGGTTACCCGGCGGACCGCTACCTGCTGGTCATGTGGGATCACGGCGGCGGCTCTCTGAGCGGTTACGGCCATGACCAGTACTATCCGAATGACAGCATGACGCTTGATGAAATTGGTACAGCCCTTAAAAACGGCGGGTGCACCTTCGACTTGATAGGCTTTGATGCCTGCCTGATGGCCACGCTTGAAACAGCTATAGTTCTGGAGCCCTACGCGGATTATATGATTGCGTCGGAGGAAGTTGAGCCGGGCATCGGCTGGGATTACACCGGCTGGATAACCGCTCTTTCCGAAAACACCTCCCTACCGACCACTGCACTGGGAAAAAAGCTGATCGACGATTATGTAAAAGACGTTAAAGCAAAAACTCCGCATAGTCAGGCCACGCTTTCTCTTCTTGATTTAGCGGAGCTCAAGGGCACAGTGCCAAAAGCGCTGGCGGCATTTGCCTCTTCAACAAACAAGATTATTGTAGAAGATAAAGACTATAAGACGGTTTCCGATGCGCGTGCCGGCACCAAGGAATTTGCGCGCTCCTCCAGGATAAACCAGATAGACCTGGTACATTTTGCTGAAAACCTGGGAACTGTAGAGGCAAAATCCTTTGCAGAAGTACTACGGGGATGCATCAAGTACAATCGTACGACAACAAACATAACCAATGCCAATGGCGTTTCTATATTCTTCCCCTACGGCAGACTTTCCAAACTCAATTCCATGCTGGAAACCTATAAAGAGATAGATATGGGAGAAGAATACAGCGAATGCATCAAAAGTTTTGCCAGCGTAACAGCCGGCGGACAAGTCGTATCCGGCGGCAGTGAAAACCTGCTTGAAACATTACTCGGCGGTCTTTCCGGAGGCACTCAGACGCAGACAGCCCCTGCTACCGGAATTTCCGGTGCCGATGTAGTGGGAACGCTGCTGAACTCATTTTTATCAGGAGGTGATTACAGCAGCATCACCGGTTTGGTTGGAGACGTGTTGGGGTGGCTTGATGTCGACCTCATGAAATCCTCCGTTGATTATTATGAAAAGAACCGCTTTGACGCTTCAGCCCTTACCATAACGGAAAAGAATGGTCAGCGTGTTCTTGCGCTTTCCGAAGAGCAGTGGGATCTTGTCCAATATATGGAGATGAATGTTTTCGTGGATGACGGTGAGGGCTTTATAGACCTGGGCCTGGACAATGTATACGAATACAACGACGATGGTGACCTGATCATGGAATATGACGGGACCTGGCTCGCCCTAAACGGCCAAATCGTCAGCTACTACATGATGAGCGACGACCGCTCCGGGGATACCTATTCCATAAAGGGGCGCATACCGGCATTTTTGAATGATCAGCTTGTGGATATTATTGTGGTGTTTGATGACCAGACACCTTATGGTGTGGTGCTTGGCGCGCAGATAAAATACGATGAAGAGGCGGAGACTGAAACCGTAGCCAAAGGTCTTTTGGATATTGTAGCCGGAGACAAGATTGATTTCCTCTGCGACTACTACACTTATGAAGGTGAGTATAATGACACTTATTTCCTCGGCGAGCAGTATACTGCCACCGGCGAATGGGAAATAGAAAACCTGACCATCAGCAACAACAATTACCAGATGACCTACCGCATAACCGACCTTTACAACAACCAGTATTGGACACCGTCTATCACCGATTGATGACAGGAACAGGTGTTATATTACTTTTGAGTTTAAAGAGGTAAAAGGGGGTAATGAATCAGAGACAGATTTAGTTTTGATTGCTAGGGAATTTTTCCAATGCAATGACATTCTAAGTCCGATTTTATTTTGTAGGAATATAATAAAAATTTTTAAATAGATGTCTAAAAATGATTATTTTGGGGAATAGTATAATTAGAGAAGAAAAGTCATAAAAAAGAATAAATGAACATTAAAGTTGATAAAGGCAAATCAACCGAAAGGTTGAGACGCAAAGTCATGGGTCTAAGGCACACAAAAGTGCTAAGACAGCCAGGCTACCGGCTTTTTTTGTTTTGAAAATAGAATAAAAAAAATATTGAGCAATTCTTAATTTAAAACATATAACATAATTACTCTAAATATTATATTTAATCGACTTATAAAAAATTACACATAGAGCATATTAAAATTTGAAAAACCCAAATATATTTCGATTCAATTAAAAAAGTAAAGGAGTGAATTTTAATGTAAAACTATTATTTTTTAATAATAGTAGCTTTCATTTTAGGACTGGTTCTTGCTGGTT
>CAYSLN010000256.1:0-3175 GCA_964431825.1 uncultured Pirellulales bacterium
CTGGTTATTTTGGGCGAGCAGACCAGGTGACGTTTCGAGCTATCGCAATAACCCTTTGCCTCAGAATTCTCGGTGTGAGAACCTGAACACGATTACCATAGCTCAGAATCCACCAGGTTATTTCGCTAAGCCCGTCAACGATGAACTCAACAATGACAGAACCATCATCCTTAAAACTAACCTTTTGTGTGTTGTGCCACTGAACCTCGGCTACACTCTGGGCAACCTCCGGCAAAAATCTTAGCCTGATGTTATAAAGCCTGCCCTCACGCCTCATCGACCATGCTTTTCCAAGATAACTATTTATATCGAAGTCCCCGGCCTCGATAAAACGCCTGTTTAGTACTTCCAGCCCTTTAATACGATTTAGTTTGAAAGCGCTCGCTCTCCTGTGGAAACTGGAGCCCCCGATTACGTACCACACATAATCGTTATATAACAAATGGTAAGGGCTTAAATCGGTCGATATGCTTTCCACGTCACAATCCGGGTGGTATTTCATACTCACTATTCGTTTTTCCTTTATGGCTTCCTGTACCCGCCAAAAGATACCATCACCCCATCCCGGCTGTACCTTAAGGTTTCCCCTAATAGATATCTCTCGCAGGGAAGAATTACAAAATTCTCGAATTTCAGCAGGAAGGTTGTTTTCTAACCTCATCGCCGCATGCAACATCGCGTTCTTAAACGGTACTACCATAAAATTCGTCGCTTTGCGAGCAAGTAACAGCAAAACCATTGCCTCTATACGCTGTAAATTAACAGGTGGCAGGAAAAAACCCTGACCCGTAGAATAAGTGTTAGCTTCCCCATTGTAGCGGCATTCAATACCAATCTCCTTCAGTTCCTGCATGTCGCGAAATATCGTTCGCCGGCTAACTGAGTGAAATTCCGCCAAATCCCCCACTCTATTACTCCGACCGGACTGTAATGCGATTACAATCTGAAGCATTCTGCTAAATCGTGATAGTCTCATGGAATAATCCATCCGCAAGCTTTTTCTGCCCTGTCTCACCAACCTCAGCCTTACCAGCAAAACCGTAATATGCCATTGGCTCCATACCACAGGCCCCTCAATTGAGGGCGTAATAAAGAACCGTGTTGTTGATTCACATTCTGTAAAAATTTGTAAAGCCACCGAAAACCAAGCTCAGACGATGTGTCTCACACAGTAAAAAATAACCCTAAAATTAGGCTGGCCCCTGCCCGTGATTCTAAAACTACGAATTTTTCCGCGAAATTCCTTGATTTATACATTATATTACCATAGAATACAGTTTCACCAGTGTTAAAGTGAAAATGGAGGAGAATAAATAGTGCAAAACATACCTAATGGTTCCCGAATGGTTACACCGAAATCCTACATTCTTGGCATACTCATAAAATATTTCCATCTTTAGAGAGGAAAACTCATGAAAATCCCGACATTTTTGATTTTGGTAATAATCTCCGGCTTAATCTCGGCCGCTACGGGAGATATCTGGACAACTGTATATCTGGCTGATGGTAACACACCACTTGAATTGGCCGACCCTAATATACCCTATGTATATAAAGACATTATGGTTGGAACCAGGCTCACCATCGTAGTCAGTTCAGACATTGCTGAATATTGGTCTGGGGGGGCCTTGGTTATAGAAATACCAGATATGAACATAATAGGACGCTTATACGGCAGAGATTGTGATAGGATTGACCCTTGTTTGCCCGATGTTGAGTGCCTTGGCTCTTGTTTGCCCGCTGCGGGTGAATTTCCTACCGTATGGTCAGCCGAATATCCAGGTCCTGGATTTCTTCTCTGTGTAGATGAACCGAATGTGGGTGATTGGTTCATTTTAGACTATAATGCTTTAGATATAGGCGACTGCAACGTCGCATTCTATGACTACGAGAGGAATCAAACTGAGCCGGTCGATATCCTCGCCTTCCACCATGTACGTACACGCGATTTCGATAACAATACCATAGCTAACTTTTCTGACTATGCAATCCTTGCATCCTACTGGCAGGAAAATGACTGTAGCGACCCCGATTTCTGCCAGGGAACAGACCTTAACACCGACGGCTGCGTCGATTACAACGATTTAATGCTTTTTGCGGGCTATTGGCTTGAAATGACCCGGCAGTAACAACCGCTCTTTTGCCACGCAGGCCACTGATATCATGAAACTTGCGTTCCACTTCGTGTAGTATTTCCACAGTACTTTACAGGATTTACCCCCGATATCCTTCATTCTAAGCCATATCTTCATCTCTATCTGCCATGTTTTCATAATTATCCCCCCAAATTTTGCCGAAAAACAATCAATATCTTAAGACCGAGACTCGCCAATGCTATGGGTAAACGTATACATGGCTCGTGACTAAAAATGTTTTAATCATCGAGCCTTTGTGAAAAGTACCTTTTGACAGAGGAGGAAGGTAAATGAAAACGAAAAATTTTGTATTTGGGACGATTTTCTTATTACTAATCTGTAGTTCGGCCTTTGCCGACAGGCAATTGAGTAGAGCAGAGATCTTGAAAATCTTTGAACAAATCACGGCCAACCCAGGAAAAACCTGGATACCCGCAGGTACAATTGAAGCAAAACACCAGGAATATAGAGCACCAAAACTTACAAATCCAATTGAAATCAGCAAGCAAGCCTATAAGGAGATTCGGGACTATCAAAACAAGCCTGACAAGCGCGAATTAACCCAGGACCTGCAAAAAATGAGGCTCGATGCAACGCCCTTCAACACCCGCTACGAACTGTCCAACGAATACACAATGAATTCAAATGTAATTCTCAAATTCGATGGAGACAGGTTCTACTGGGAAATCAACGTCACCTCACGAACAGATTCCGTAAAACCGGACAAAAATCTTGCTGGCAACTTTATGACTAATCAGTTCGACCTGGACTGGAATGCCAAACGTATATTTGCCTGGGACAGTGAAAAGTATACTATTTACTCCCTTTCAGGCAACCACGCAATCGTCGATACGACAGGTAATATCCCACAAGCCGTTAATGGCCCATTGACCGCAGGGCTCATTCCGTGGGGATATGGATATTGCAGCTATGACAATCTTACTACTGCCGATTCGTCCGCCGTCGAAAAGTACATCGATAGTCAGACCCAGGTACACCTGACGCTGAATAATTCTGATGGCTCCGTTATGTCTTTCGTA
>CAYSLN010000257.1:0-3164 GCA_964431825.1 uncultured Pirellulales bacterium
AATCGCTTTTTTCCAACTGGTTTTTTGGCTGGCTGATTGGCTCGGTAAATACCATACCCGTTAATCGCGACAAGCCGGGTTTATCTTCCATGCGAAAGGTCATCGATAAACTCAAAGAGGGTAAGGGTATTTGTCTTTTTCCCGAAGGTACACGATCAATCGATGGCAGAATCGCTCCCTTCAAACCTGGCTTCGGCCTGCTGTGCAGACGAGGCAATGCGGCTGTTGTACCGGTACTGGTTGATGGTGCCTTTGAATGCTGGCCAAGGCATAAGAAGTTATTCTCCCGCGGCCCGATTTTGATTTGCTACGGCCAGGCCCTAACAGCCGAGCAGGTAAGTAATATGAGCGATGATGAACTGGCCCAGTCCCTGACCGATACCCTCCGCCAAATGCAAAACCGCCACCGAACCACCCTCGGCAAAAAACCATTCGAATATTAATTTTTCTAACCTTCGTTATGCCGCTGCACATAATCGATCCGGCTGTGCAGTGACACCGTATCATAACAGAACCGCTTATCGAACCCCCTCGTCCACACCTTCCCCTCGAATCCGCATCCCTTTAGAGCGACTCGGCCGGCATTCTTGTAATAACTCACTAATACGCTCATTGGAACTTCAACATACTCTGCGACTATATGCACATGATTCGAACATACTGCTATCGCATGTATCTTTTGATGGAATCGTTTCGCCGCCTCCAGTATCGCATCCCTCACAACATTCTTATCACTGCGTCCCAGCCGAACCGGCTTGCTGTCTAACTTCTTCTCGCAATCTTTTTTTATCGCAACATTCTCTCCGCGAACCTCGCCATCTTTGACGAATCCATTCTCCCTGCCTTGTAGCCAGGTGCCGTATGTTGTCCACGTAATCATATACCCAAGCGTTCTCGCCATAATCGAATTCTAACCCGAAACCGCTGGCCTTACCAGCGGCGTATTTAGCCCCGGCCTCCGGCCGGGGGTGCAGGCGTGAGGTTAGCTTCTTTCTTCTTAGTTCGAGAGAGTTGACGTTTTTGGCGTTCCAATCCATTAGACTTGAATCTTGACATTTCTTTACCACCAAACTAATCTTCTAACAAAGTATATTATTACGTACGCCATGAAAAAGCTACCTCTAACAAAAAGACTCGAATACTGGAAATACCAATGTGCAGCATTATCATTTCTTAATGCGCGGGATGTTGCCGCTTTCCTTATAGAGCATAAACACCCGCAGCTGAACTATCAGCTCCTGACATCTCTGTACGTACTATATGGCCGTCCATTTAAGCAAAGAAAACCTGTACGCCTCTCAGAAGATTTAGTGCCAGACCAGTATTTAGAAATACACAATTACCTAATTACTTTGCGAGATAAGTTGTTCGCTCATGTTGATACAGATGGTCCTGATAAATGGAGCACAAAACACCTTAGTAAGATAATACTTGGATACCGAGACGGGGGCTTTAGAGCAGGCATGGCCCAGCTTTTTCCTGATGGTTATCAATTTGATAAGGTTAAAGAGCTATGTGATTATCTTTATGATGTTTGCTGGGAAAAATCAGAGCTAATTCTACTTGATGCGTTGGATGGTACTGTCCCATCAGATATCACATATGAAGTTGATCTCAGAGAAGGCGACAGTTATCTAATAAAGATTAGAGAATTGTGAGAGAACGTCATCCTTCCAACCCAAATTCTTACCCCAATGCCAGCGTAAAATCCGTCCAAATTGCCTTGTATATTATTACGTTAGCTGTATGCAGAGATGATGGAAATGTATACCCCATCCCCATCTAGGATCTGAATCATGAAATTTCAATTCAGAAACAACCTGCCGGGATTTGAAATACTCGACAAGCAACTTGGCCGTGATGTAAAAGCTTCAATTCAAACTGCCCTCGCAGAAGGTGCGGTGTTTAAAGGTGTCTCCAAACCAATTTCTATTTTCCACCAGGCACTTGAGACAGCGATTTGTGACATTGAATCCCATCCACGAGGCGATTTGTTTCAGGAATTTTTGAGAAAAGGTCCCTATGAAAACACAGGTGCTATTCCAAGTAATTTATATAAACATCGCCTATCGGATGAACAAACTGCTTCGGTAATAACTTTCGTTTATTCACACATGGTTAATTGTTTTAAGGGTGCAGTCGCAGAGTTGCTTGCTGCTGTGCCTTGTTGCAGGATACTAAAAAGGCTAAAGAGCGAAGGATTACTTGCTGAAAATGCAAAACTTTATGTCGGTGATGTTGTGGGAGTGCACAGGCCAAATCACAAGGGTATTCTTAAAGGTGCTGACCTCCATATTTTGATTGAGGAGTCCCATCGCTACGTAACTGTAGCCGGTGTTGCAGAGGTCAAATCATACTTTAAATCAGCTAAAAGTCTTACCAAGCAGCTCAACGGTCACGTATCTAGGACCCGAAATGGCTTGCTCTTAGGTAATGTCGATTATTCCCCCAAGCAAGTAAGAATCGGTTATGGAAAGAAAAGCCAAATCGTGAGGATTACGGTCCTACCGGATAATTGGAAATTGCCTCGAAGCTTTCGTTTCGAACCGACTGGGAATAATCGCTTACTTCTTGTTGATCCTGGTTTCCCCCAAAAGCAGGAGAACTTGATAATAAGAATTAGAGATGACGATTGGCAAATTACATTGAAATGGTCCAAAGAAGCACTTGCTGCCGCCGCTTATGAGATGACCTTCTGGTATATGCGAAAGATTGGCGAGGTGATATATTCCAATGGAGTGCCCGAAGAGTGGGCAGAGATGACCCCTGCCGAAGCAGGCAGCAATGCAGCCAAAATGATGCTATACTATTCAATACTGCGATGCCGTACCGAGCGTGAAAGCCAAAGAGCCATAGCTCTTTATAACAGCTATGGTTTTGGCTACGCATTAGGAATGAATTTCAAAAATGCAGCGGGCAAACGTGAAATGTTATGGCCAGAGGACTTGGATGAGATTCTCTCATCTGGATGCACAAAACATGGATGTAGGTTGGACTAACCTTTCGCCAAACCAATGATAAAACATCACGAACTGCTACTTAATCGACGAAAATGCTAATACCTACCCTGAAATTGCTCACCAAATTTTACCCTGTCTTATATATCAAAACAATCTTTTTTTAATCTCTGTTTTTTCTCCTGTCGTCGCACTTTTTAAAACACT
>CAYSLN010000258.1:0-3156 GCA_964431825.1 uncultured Pirellulales bacterium
CCTTGACCCGCAGTGTAGAAATTGCTATATTCCTTACTAACTAACCAGTGCAACAACAAGTGGGTATCCTGGAGTGCGTTGGAATGTGCGAATTCTGCTTGAAGCACGGCGAAGGCAAAAAGTGGTATCTGCAGGCAAGTAACTACTCGGACGACCTGCTCAGTGATATTCGAAGGCGCAGGTTCATCGAAAGCTTCTTCACAAAATCGGACGAAATCAAAAAAAATATCCGGCGATTAGACCAACTTGCCAAAGCACCGGCCATCGTAAGGGCCATCGTCAGACGGTTCGTAAACAGAAGGTCGAAGAAAATGCATTTTGGACAGGTGGTTCCCATCGAGGATATCGAGCAAATCTTCAGTTTTGTAAACTCGATTGCTCGCGTGGCCTGCTTTTGCCGCCACACGACACTTGGAAAAGAAAAACGTTACTGTTACGGGCTGAGTCTCTCACCTGACGGAGGAAAACTCGGACAAATCATACGTGGTCTCGACAAGAGCTTTCTGGGCGGGCCGGACAACCTCGCCCTGGAAACGCTGACAAAAGAACAGGCAATGGATGCTTTCAGAAGCCATGAAAAAGAAGGACTCTGCCATACAGTGTGGACGTTTCATACACCATTTATCGCGGGTATATGCAACTGCGACCGCGCCGACTGCCTCGCAATGCGATGTACTGTGACGCACCAAATGCCCGTTATGTTCCGGGCAGAGTATATTGCCTGCGTTGACCCGGACCGCTGCACGGGATGCAGAGAATGTATGAGACTGTGCCAGTTCGGAGCGATATCTTACAGCGCAGCAAACCAGAAAGTCGTCATCGACCAGAGACGCTGCTACGGCTGCGGAATCTGCCGGGCACTCTGCCCCGCAGACGCGATTCATCTCGACCAGAGAGCGAGCGTCCCCGCGGCCCCATGGTAGCTTGCCTGGCTTGGGTGCTGATTTTGGCAGTCGTTATTTCTTGCCTGAGATGGGATTGAGGGTATAATCGTGCAGACTGTATAATCGTTGTTGGAAGAAAAAAAGGAGAAACGAACATGGCTAAATGCCCTCATTGTGAAAAAGAAGTTACCTTAGAATCAGTCAATCGTGATGGAGATAAAGTTCACAAGGAAGTGCATGGCACAATAAAGAAAGAAGTGATGTATTCCTGCCCGAAATGTGAGAAAGTTTTGGGATTCGCTTTCTATTTCGGAGGTCTTCTGACTGACAGGCCATAGTTTTCTATGAGGAGTATTAATTTGTCGTGACATGTCCGTTTTTCAAACATGTCAATTCAGTGGACTCGTACCTCGCAACTGGTTTCGTCTTTAGGTGGAATGTCCGTTTACATCGCGTGAATTTCTTTTCTTGAATTGCTATATCCTCGTGGTTATAATCACTGGCATATGTGGGTGGAAATCAAAATTAAGGCACTTATGTTTTGGCATCAATAGTTCATTAAACGGAAAGGAGAAACAATGGCTTGTAATGATTTTATGAAAAGAGGCAAATCCGTGATTGTTGTTTTGTTGGCAGCGATATTGTTTGGGGCAGTTTCAGTCTCAGCTGCAGAGGAAAGCAACAAATTGGTCGTCAACGCTGATTTGGGTAAACTGACGATTAGCCGGCATATCTACGGTCATTTTGCGGAGCACCTTGGGCGATGCATTTATGATGGTATCTGGGTCGGTGAGGACTCGCCGATTCCGAATACGCGCGGCATTCGTAACGATATTGTCGAGGCGTTGCGGGAGATTAAGATTCCGAATTTGCGTTGGCCGGGTGGATGTTTTGCAGATACATATCACTGGAAGGACGGCATCGGGCCAAAGGAGAGTCGTCCCACTATAGTTAATGTCCACTGGGGCGGTGTTACGGAAAATAATCATTTTGGCACCCATGAGTTTCTGGACCTATGTGAGCAATTGGGCGCTGAGGCGGTGATTTGTGGTAATGTAGGAAGTGGTTCAGTGCAGGAGCTTGCTCAGTGGGTTGAGTATGTAAACTTTGACGGCAAAAGCCCGATGGCCGACCTTCGTCGTGCAAACGGACGGGAGAAGCCATGGAATGTAAAATTTTGGGGAATTGGCAATGAGAACTGGGGTTGTGGCGGGCAAATGACGCCGGAGCACTATGCAGAGGAGTACCGTCAGTTTGGAACCTTCGTTCGTAGTTACGGGGATAACCGGGTTTTTAAGATAGCGTGTGGTCCGAGCGGTGACAATTACGAGTGGACCGAGGTGCTGATGCGGGAGGCAAGTGGAGGCTGGCGTCCCATGATGAGCGGGCTGGACCTGCACTATTACACCAATACCAGGCGGTTATCCAGGACAAGAGGGAATTTCAGGATAATTGACAGGTCGGGGCCGCGTTTAAGCCGGTCGGCAACCGAGTTCGGAGAGGAGGAGTGGTTGGCCATGATGCAGCAGGCTTTGAGAATTGATGAACTTATAATTAACCACGGTGCTATCATGGACAGGTATGACCCTGAAAAGCGCGTTGGTCTGTACGTGGGCGAGTGGGGTACATGGCACAGCGTTGAGCCGGGGACCAACCCCGGGTTTCTCTACCAGCAGAATACACTTCGCGATGCACTTGTGGCGGGTCTTTCTCTTAATATCTTTAACAATCATTGCGAGCGTGTTCGTATGGCGAATATTGCGCAAACCATCAATGTTCTTCAGGCGATGGTGCTTACAGAAGGCGAGAAGATGATTCTGACTCCGACGTATCATGTCTTCGAGATGTATAAGGTGCATCAAGATGCTACTTTGCTGCCGACGAATCTGCAATGTGTTAACTATATTGACGAGGAGTCGGGAGGTGAGGGGATGCCGCCTTTCGGGCGTGGGCGGGGCAGAGGCAGAGAAAGAACACCGGCTTTAAATGTTTCGGCGTCAAAAGATGAATCCGGAAAGATTCATATTACAATCTGTAATTTGCATCCTTCCGAATCTGCGAAACTCGATTGTGAATTGCGCGGCGCCAAGGTGGAAAAGGTGTCTGGGCGTGTGCTGACGGCATCATCGATAACTGACCACAATACATTTGACAAACCTGATGTTGTTAAACCAGATGCTTTCAAGGAGTTTGAATTAAACGGCGGCATGTTAGCCGTAACGCTACCGGCGAAGTCAGTGGTGGTTTTAGAAGTAGAATAGACTATTTTGAT
>CAYSLN010000259.1:0-3143 GCA_964431825.1 uncultured Pirellulales bacterium
TATCGAGGTATCGCATTATGCCGGAAATTATTCTTCTCAGACACGGCGAAAGTCTCTGGAACAAAGAAAACAAATTCACCGGCTGGACTGACGTCGATCTCTCCCCCAGAGGCATAGACGAAGTGAAAAATGCGGCTAAGCTCTTGAAGGCCGAGTATTTCACTTTCGACGTCGCATTCACTTCCGTCTTAAAAAGAGGCATAAGAACTTTGTGGATTGTCCTCGACCAGATGGATCTGATGTGGATACCCGTGCACCGCTCATGGCGATTAAACGAAAGACATTATGGCGCCCTCCAGGGCCTCGATAAAGCCGAGGTTGCGGCTGAATACGGACAGGAACAGGTCCTCAAATGGAGAAGAGGCTATGACATTAGACCGCCCGCCCTCGAACCAACCGACCCCAGATACCCTGGAAACGACCCGAAGTACAAAGACCTGAACAAAAAAGATGTCCCTCTTACAGAATCTCTCAAAGACACAGTAACAAGGTTCATGCCGTACTGGCACGAGACTATATCACCTATTACCAAATCCGGCAAAAGAGTTCTCATAGCAGCGCACGGCAATAGCCTCCGCGCCCTGGTCAAGTATCTCGACAATATTTCCGACCGGGACATTACTCAGCTAAACATCCCGACCGGTATACCCCTCCTTTACGAACTGGATAAAGACCTAAAGCCGCTTCGCAGTCGCTATCTCGGTGACCCCGAGCAGGTCCAAAAGGCTATTGATACTGTAAAAAACCAGGCTGGATATAAGAAATAGCCTGCTATGACAACCTTAAATGTTAGGAACGACCATCGGTAATAACATAAAAATGCAGAAGTCACAAAACAACGAAATTCCATCTTCGCCGTCTCCGCCTGCAGCAAAAGCAAAAAGCCACAAATTCAGATCGTGGTTTATCGGTATTTTGTTGTTGGCCGGCCTGATCGCAGCCGTAACCCACCTTGGTGAAATAGAACACTTTGCCAAACTGGCACGCGAGGCCAAGCCTCAGTGGCTGCTGGTGGCCTTGCTTCTTCAATTCGGTACCTACGTTTGTACCGCCGCAGTTTGGAAACAGGCCCTGCATTATGTTAATATACGACAAAGTTTTTTTTCCTTAGTGCCGCTTGCCTTTGCCAAACTATTCGCGGACCAGGCCCTGCCGAGCGGCGGTGCGAGCGGCATCAGCTTCTTTATTGCGGCTTTGAAACGCCGCGGAGTACCCACAGATATCTGCATGTCCATGATGTTGGTCAGTCTGGTAGCCTACTACATAGCCTATCTGATTGCCGCACTGGCAAGCTTGGCTTTGTTGTGGTTCTATCACGCCATTCACATCTGGATTCTTTTGCTGGTAGGACTGTTCTGCTTGGTGGCGGTGGCAATCCCTGCTGGCGCACTGTTGTTACAGCATTGGAGCAAAAGAGCATTCCCAAAACTATTGACACGACTGCCAAACGTCAGAGACTTGCTGCAGGGATTCACCCAAGCGCCTAAGCACCTGCTGCGCAATCGCCCCCTCGTAGCCACATCAATACTGCTGTATGTCGCTGTCTTCGCGCTTGACGCCGCAACGCTATGGATAATGTTGCTTGCTGTCGGTCAGGATGTCTCGTTTCTTGTGGCGTTTCCCACCTTTGTAGTTTCCTCAATCGTTGCCACGCTTAGTCCCATTCCACTCGGCCTCGGCATCTTCGAAGCAAGTTCTACCGGCATGCTTAGCGCACTCGGCATCCCCGTCGAGGCAGCGCTTACATCTACCTTGTTATTACGTGGCTTTACGCTCTGGCTGCCGATGATGCCGGGCCTCTGGCTGGCAAGGCGGGAACTGCGATGATACTTGAAGATACACAAGCTTGATTATACGCGCCCTGAGTCACGAGCGACGAATTGTTTTCTTCCCTCCTGCGAGCGACGAGCGACGAGCGACGAACTACTTCGCCTTTTCAGTAAATTTGATAATATCACTCATCATCCGTACCACTTCAACCGGATGCTGCCCGACAGCAGTCTCGCCCGAAAGCATGACATAGTCCGAACCGTCTAATATCGCATTTGCCACGTCACTTACCTCTGCTCGTGTCGGCCGCAGGTGCTCGGTCATACTCTCCAGCATCTGCGTCGCGGTAATTACAAACTTCCTGCGTTCATTGCATTTTCTGATAATCATCTTCTGCATGATGGGTACTTCGTATATGGGTAAAGACACCCCCATATCGCCCCGGGCAATCATAATACCGTCGCAAACCCCCAGTATACTGTCGAGATTTTCAATCCCCTGACGATTTTCAATTTTAGCGATGAGTTTACATTTGAAGCTCCGCTCTTCAATAAATTTTCTGATGCTGACTATATCTTCCTTGTCTCTTACAAATGACTGTGCAATAAAATCCACCTTATTCTTTATGCCAAATTGTAAATCCGTTTTGTCTTTGTCGGTCAGACCGTGAAATTCGAAATTAACCGCAGGTATGTTAACGCCCTTATTTTCCTTTAGAATACCCGGGCTAACGACTTCGCCATTAATATAATCCTTGGTCCTGCTCTTTACCTTTATTGCTATGTTACCATCATCTATGTAAATGTGGCACCCTATGCCAATGCTATTCAACGAACCCTGGTAATCAAAAGAAATCGTCCCCGGCTTACAGTATTCCTCTTTATTCGTTAAAGCAACTTCCTGTCCCTTTTTTAACAGAATTGTTTTTTTGTTACTCTTGAACTTGCCGATTCTTATGCGATAACCTTCAAGGTCCTGCAGAATTTTTATCCTGCGCCTGTTTGTCTTGTTGAGCCCCCTGATAAAATTGATACTTCGCCTATGCATCTCATGTGAACCATGAGAAAAATTCAGCCTCGCCACGTCCATCCCGGCCTGCCTCATACTCCTCAAAACCAGAGCATTCCCACTCGACGGCCCTATAGTACAAATTATTTTTACCTTACTCATCTCTTGTAAATATCAATTAACTTTAACCCCTGCCGCTGATTTTTAATTGTAACTCTCTCGCCAAAAATTACAAGCAATGACTTCCGAGATACGAGCAACGAGCGACGAATTGTCTTCTTCCCCCTGCGAGCGACAAGCGACGCCCCTGTCATTGCGAGGAGGCCGAAGGCCGACGCGGCAATCTTCAACAAAGCGTAGGGGCA
>CAYSLN010000260.1:0-1199 GCA_964431825.1 uncultured Pirellulales bacterium
GTGCCTTTCTGGATAGGTGTAGGATTTTTTATCACTGCGATGCTCGTTGTGTTTGCGATGTCTTCGGCGTCTGCAGCGGGACGCAGGCTTAAAGAGTCGCTATTTCTGAAGATGCCGGTTATCGGCAGGGTTTACCATAGTAGTGTGCTCAGCAGGATGGCTGAGGCGATGGCGATGATGGTCGCGGCCGGTTGCGATATGCCGGCCTGCCTGAGGTTGGCTTCGAGTTCGACCGGGAGTGAGAAGATTATCCTCGAGGCGGAGACCCTTGCCAGCCAGGTCGAGCAGGGGACAAATATTTTGGAAGCTGGCCAGTTTTGCAGGATGATACCAAGGCTGTTTTTGTATTCGATTCAGCTTGGTACACAGCGCAACGAGCTGCAGGACAATCTATATAGTCTCGGTCAAATGTACGCAGGGCATGCGCGATATGGGCAGGCAAGGCTGCAGGCGGTTTTGCTGCCTGTTATGCTAATTGGGGTCGGTGGTTTTATGGCGGTGACCATCCTTGCGATGTTTTTACCGATGATACAGATTATTACGAGTCTATCTGATGTTGGTTAGGATATGTTGGTAATTATAGCGATATTATTGTCGGCTGTTTATTTATACCTTGGCTTGAAGAAGCCGGCTATCGCTGTGCTTACTTCGCCTTTTGTGGCGTGCATATTGTTTGCTAACGGGGTTGCAGAAGAGTCCGTTGCCTGGATGACAGTTGCACTTGTTTTTTTCATTTTTGCTCTGGTAGTTGTGGCAGTGCCAAAAGGTGAGCCCGACTCGAGACAATGGCCTAAAGTGTGTGCGAAGTGGTTGCTCAAAATTGCCGCGGCTCTGCTTTTGCTCGTGGTTATGGGGATTGTGTTTGGACCTTTGGGAGTGTTTGGCTTTATATTTTTCCTTGTGGTTATAAGTTCAATCATATCCTCGGGCTTAGCATCAAAACATGCGACAGCTGCATACGTTGTTTCAACGATTGGCTCGAGTATGCGGCAGAACCTGCCACTGCCTATGGCGCTCGAGTCGGCAGCAGGTGCGCAGACCGACAAGCGAGCAAGGATCCTGCAGCGTATAAAGAAATGGCTGGTTCAGGGCTATTCATTGAGCGAGTCTATTAAGCGAGGTTATCCTAAATGTCCGGGTTATGCGGTGGCGATGATAGCATCTGCTGAGCGGATAAACCAGCTTCCACTTGCAATCGG
>CAYSLN010000260.1:1299-3117 GCA_964431825.1 uncultured Pirellulales bacterium
AAATGTGGTGAAGTTATGTCTGGAAAAAATAAAAAACTCAACGGCTTTGTATTTGCTGAGTTGATAGTTGCGCTGAGTGTTTTGGGGATTCTTTTGGCCGGATTTGCGCTGTCACTGCACGGATTCACAAAATTCAATCACTACCAGTTAGTACGGCAGCGTTGTATAGCAGCAGCCCAGGCGCAGCTTGACAGCATAACTGCAACGGGCGGACAAATTCGTGACGAAGATTTTGAGCGGCTTTGGCCCAGGCTGAACGTGTCGGTCAAAACCTCAGCAGGAACCAGTCAATGGAAGGGGATGAAACTGGTGGAAGTTACAACAAGCGGCAAGAGCTTTCGTAATGAAGTGAAGGTTCAGCTATCGAGATATGTTTTAACCGAGTATATAGCCAAAGGGAAATGATGAAAATGCGTAAGGGATATCTTCTGGTAGAGATGTTAGTGGTGATAATGACCGTTCCGATTGTTTCGTTTGTTTTGGCCGGACTGTTCAGCACGATTATCAGTGATGTTCCGCGGACCTCCCGGGTTCTGGAGGAGAACATTGTTCTGCTCGATATGTTGCAGCAAATGCAGAAGGACATTGACAGAGCGCAAGGACTTCCCGAATCTCATGCAGGCTATATTGCGGGCGATAAGCTTCTACTAATTAAGTTGGCAGATGGTATGGTCTTTTATGAGTTAAAAGATGGGAAGGTACGCAGATGTGAATTGACAGACGAGGGGGAGCCTGACAGTGAAAATGCGGGAATCTGGCCGGTGCCGAATGCCAGGATAAACTGGCGTATCCGGAGAGAAAACGGCAAAGCAAGTGCAGTGGAAGTCGACACGTATATAGAGTACAAACTTAGAGGCAGGTGCGAGAAGAAAATGGCTAATTCTCATTTGTATTTTGTCGGCCTTTTCGAGAAGCTCTAAAATGAGAAATGAAAGAGAAAATGGTTTTGTATTGGTACTGGTAATAATGGCGATAGCTCTGGTTGGAGTTATGACGTTCGCTCTTACAAGAGATACCCAAACTATGCTGTTTCAGTCTAACATGGCCTATCTGCGTGCCGTTGAGCGGAACCTGGCAACAAGCGGCTTGCTCTGGGCAAAGCAGAATCTCAAAGAGCAGAGCAGGCAAACTTTTAACGAGGCTGTTGAATTGGACATAGGGTATATGAACATTAAGGAGGCGACTTTAAGCGTTACCGTGAGCAGTCCGACAGATAGAGGGGCGGAAGTCAAAGTAGAGACATCGTGCAGCCGGGGCAAACGAAGCCTCGGGAACGCCAATACGTACAAGATACGGTTACCATAAAGGTAAGAAATTATTAGGGCACACAGAAGCCGGATAAGCGGTCGCTAACGGTTCTTTCAGTTCTTGTTTATTACCTGCATAAAGTACTAAAATTCTTTTTATTATCTATTGCCCGGAGGCATTGGGGCCTTCAATCTCCTCCGTTTCTGTTGGAACGTTTCGATAGGGTGAAGCCGGCTCGTCCGTATCTTCAGGCTCAGCATCGACGTGCAGTATGGCCAGTTCAGCCAGTGAAGAGGATTTATCGGTACCAAATCCGGACAAGGCACATAACTTCAGATATTGGGTATTAATTGTTTTGCCGAATAGAACCTCCTGTGGCGCAAAGGTTGATTCAAGCTGTCCGCGGATTAGTTCCTGCCATTGTTCTCCATCGTCGCTGATTTCGATAACATAGTCGCGGATGTCACCTTCACGCTGCCTGTGATTTTGCCTTGCCATACAGATAATCCCGGTTATCGAGACAGGCTTGGCAAGAGAGACCGTCAGTTCATGTGGATGACTGGTATTGCG
>CAYSLN010000261.1:0-3084 GCA_964431825.1 uncultured Pirellulales bacterium
CCTCGCCAGCTTTCCGGGATTGTGATGTCCCGTTGATACCACGCCACGCCGGTGTATTTACGTTCCGGTTGCAGCCAGAACGGGATTTTAACATTGCCGGGCCGGCTATATTTTTTGTAATCGGCCCTCAGGTACCACTGATGATCATGCAGGCTGCTCATCCACTCTGTTGTGGCTGTAATCTCGTCGCCATAACCGTTGTCCCTAAGAGCCCCGGGCAGTTGGATTGGATCGGAGAACTTGCGTTTGAACCATTCGTTTTTCACGCCGACATCGTCGCGGTCGAGCGCGACGCGCCACGTACCCTTGAGGTTCACTTTATCCGGTTGTATTACACCTGCGCCCGTTGGCCTGGTGATACAGCCGCTGAGGACTATGGCTAATAAAGACAGTATGGGATTGAGTTTAGACATCGCAGGGTCACTCCTTAATTGTGAGTTTTAGCTCCTTCTTAATGCTTGGCAGTTCTCTGTTTGGGATGTCCTTGTGCTAAGTAACCTTTGATTATTTCAATTTTGTTGCCTTTGCCAAGTATTAAACGCCGGGTTCGCGTTGAAACCCTGTATCGCCATACTTATGAATAGTCTCTGGATCGATTACGGCGATTGGCCAAGTTCACTTAATCGAGCCAGTTCAGAGCCAGCACGGAAAGTTCGTTTTATTTGTTATGGGCAGGCGGTTTACCCTGTAAGCAGTCTCGCCATCGGTGGACCAGTAAAGATTGAAAGCGATGTCATCCGGATCGGTTCCCAGCATACGCCATCCGATATACACACTTTCGCCACCCTTATTAATCGCAATCAATCCGCGGTCCAGATTTTCCATATATCGTTGAGCATGTATCGAGCCCGTAAGAAAGAATGTTGTCCCAATCGCGATTGCTATGCTTGGTTTAGTTTTCTGCTTCATAGCACGCTTCTCTTCCAGTTGTAGTTTGGAGGTCTTGTAAAGAAGTCGACTTATCTCATTCTATCATATTTTCCTTCTTTATTCAAGTATCCCAGCCTAATCTGACGGCAATATCATTCCGATAGTCCCTATCCTAAACATGAGAATGCCCATGCCGATTACATCAGTGTCTATACTAAGTGTACTACCTTTGCTTGCTTGAAGTTCGTACCACCTTGTAGCTTAGGATTCGAGAGCTTGCCAGTTGGGGGCAGTGGCTTCAACGAGCATAATCTCACTACTAAGTCAGGTTTGTGAAATGGCGTCTAATCCAAGTGTTATTTCGGTAGTGGGCCGTCAGGCGTTAGCTTGCTGCTGGGCACAAGCCAAGCCGGATAAACAAACAGCCAACAAAACGTAAAAGATAGTTATCTGCAGAACTACAGCGTAGCGGACAATAAAAGGACCGCGAATATGTTTTGAACTCATTTTGTTCTTCTCCTGTGTGTCTTAACTTTCCGGCACACGACCTGAAACCGTTACATATACATTCCTTTCTCGCCCAATTGCTATTTGATCATTCCCTTGAGGAGTGTGAAGGAATGCGGTGGGAACGAATAATTGAAGCTTTCTCCTGAGGCATTTATGTCAGGTTTTTGTATGGTTTTTACCGTTGTTTTGCCGAAGTCATTCACGGCTTTAATGTCTGGCCCATTCACTTCGTAGACTTTAAATTTGCCTGCAAACTGGCCTTGCTGAGAGATTATTTGCGTCGTTATGGGTTTATCCTTGTGGCGGTTGACAACGCAAATCATAAGCTCTCCGTTATTGTAGACAGCCGATACATCAAGGTAGGGCACGTTCTTCCGAACCGTTGTTGTTTCACCTAACCCGAGGAAGAATCTCTCGGTGTCATAGGTGTCGCAATCTACAAACACATCCAGTGATGTACCATAGACATTCTGGGAGAAGAGTTGCAGAGGATAATAAATCGTCTGCTTGAAAAGCGTTTTTTCATTTGTGAAGATGGGGGCGATGACATTAACCAGTTGAGCCATATTTGCCATTTTCACAATGTCTGCGTTTCGAACAAATACATTTAGAAATCCTGCAATTACCAGGGCGTCTTCAAGATCGTAATGTTCCTCCAAAGCGCGGGTTCCTCTCATGGAGCCTCCTGTTCTGGCGCGATACCATACGTTGTACTCGTCCCAGGCGATGTATACAGGGTCGCGGTCCCCTCGATCGGCTTTAATCATTTCTTTCAGGATCATGCCTTTGACGACCTTGGTACGTTCTTCACAAACAAGGGGTGTAGACAGGAAATTGTAGTAGTTGTTATCAGGATTACCCACGTAGATATGAAGAGCGATATAATCCACGACATCTCTGAGTTCATGTAATATTGTACCGTTCCATTCATCCGGATCAGCGTTAGGGCGATAGTTTGATGAGCCTGCGGCAATAAATTTGATGCCGGGTGAGGACAGCCTCATCAGTTTTGCCGCTTCACGGGCTTTTTTACTGTAGTCTTCGGCATTGAGATGACCCATCTGCCAGAAACCGTCCATTTCGTTTCCAAGGCTCCAGTACTTAATATTGTGTGGCTCAGGATATCCGTGTTGTCGCCGCAGTTCGGCAAAGTATGGTCCTTCCTTGACGTTGCAGTATTCCACCCAGCGTTGTGCTTCTTCGATAGTGCCGGTACCCATGTTCACTGCAAAATAGGGTTCAGTATCTATTTCTTTGCAAAATTCCATGAATTCATTGGTTCCGAACTTGTTCGTTTCCAGTCTGGCCCAGGCAAGCTCCATTCTTGGTGTTCTTTGAGGGCCGACTCCATCAAGCCAGTGGTAGTTGGAGACAAAATTACCTCCGGGATATCTGGCAATGGTTACATTGAGTCCTTTGACCGCTTCCAAGACGTCCTTACGAAAACCTCTTGCATCGGCCTGCTCTGAGTCAGGGTCATAAACTCCGCCATAAACGCACCGACCAAGGTGCTCGACGAAATTTCCGTATAAGTGTTTATTGATTTGGCCGATTGTCCGATCGATATCGATTTTTATCCGGGCATCTGGTTGCGCGAAAAGACTCCCGCAAAATACACAGAGGATTATGAGCACTAAGCCTGTCATTTTTTTCATTTCCATAGTTTTCTCTCCTTTGTCTTAATTGTGAATTCTTCTTTTTATT
>CAYSLN010000262.1:0-3082 GCA_964431825.1 uncultured Pirellulales bacterium
CTGGGTGTATTGCAGGTAGTTTCGTGCCTTAGTAGCCTGAAGTTTGACGCTTCGTAATCTCTTTGCTACTTCGCCCAGAATGTCTGCAAGCCGCAGCAGATTTTGTTCCGTACGGTCCAGTTTGCGAATCGCCTCTTTTTTATGCGATTTGTACTTGCTTATACCCGCCGCTTCCTCAAATATGGTTCTTCTATCTGTTTTCGAGGCGCTTACTAATTGTTCAATCTGTCCCTGTTCGATAATCGAGTAGGCTCTTGTGCCTACTCCGGTGTCCATAAACAATTCTCGAATATCTTTCAGCCGACAGATTTTGTTATTTATTCGATATTCACTCTCCCCGCTTTTGTATATTTTTCGTGTTATCTGAACTTCGTTGGTGTCGATGGGCAACCGTCCTGTTCCAGTTCCATCGTCGTTGGAGATAAACAAGCTTACTTGAGCTGCTCCCTGAGGTTTTCTGCTGCCGCTTCCGCTAAATATTACGTCGGCCATCTGACCGCTTCGCAAGCTCTTAAGGCTTTGCT
Organism: uncultured Pirellulales bacterium; assembly: GCA_964431825.1. Classification (GTDB taxonomy): domain Bacteria; phylum Planctomycetota; class Phycisphaerae; order Sedimentisphaerales; family Anaerobacaceae; genus CAYSLN01. Next base: position 525 of record CAYSLN010000262.1, read on the forward strand.
CTCCAAGCACCCACTTTACACTATCGACGATATTACTCTTACCGCAGCCGTTGGGGCCCACAATAGCGGTTATAGACGAATCGAAAACAAACTCTGTCTTATCTGCAAAGCTTTTGAATCCATCAAGAACGATTCTTTCAAGTCTCATTTATTGTCCTATTATTAACGTCCGGTAACTGATATTACACAACCTGCACGGCCCTGTGGCCAATATGCAATATTATTATCGGCCGAGAGTTTGTTATTTCTTGACATTTAAGGCGATTTCCGGCAGAGGCCCAGCCTGGAACTGTGCTTTTACAGCACCTTTCTCACACATCTGCTTGAGAACTGCTATCATATCAGAGTACGAAACACCTAAGCCTGTGAGCCGCTGCTCGCCTTCTTTGAGAGGCTCTTCGCAGAGTGTTTGAATAATATCACTGAGTTTGGAAGAACTTTTGAGCGGACCTATCACGGTAGACCGTGTGGAGTGTCTGCGCATCACTGAGACATATTCTTGGCCAGCCTTGGAGTCAATTGTTATATTACCGTCAGCAGACTGCACAAAGGCATTGTCGCGGAAGTATATCGGTGCACCGAATAAAACGATTCGTGACTGACCACTGCGTGAGACAAAAATCGCTTTTTGTTCGGTCTGTTCGACTTGTTCCAGATAAAAACTACGACCGATGAGCTTTTGCGTCACTGTAATGTCGTTTAACTTTCGCAACTGTTCATACGCGGCCAGCCTGATGTCAAAATCAGGGTCTCGCAACAGTTTTCGTGATATTGCAGTTATATCATTGCGTCTCGCTGCTGCAGCTACGGCCTCAAGTGCCTCGATGCGATATTCTGAATCCTCGCGCATTGCTATTTCTCTGAGAGTCTGTAAGCCTTTGTCACTGCCCAGGTTGAGCAGGCATCTGGCAGCTCTGAGCTGCACTTGTTCATCGGATGAATTCAGCAAGACGGATAGATTGTTAATGCTTTCGTTGCCTATGGCCTCAAGAGCGATTTCACTTGCATACTTGTCCCCGGGGGCGCCAAGCTCTGCAACAAGTGCTTTTATTCTTGCCTCGGTGATTTTAGAACTTTGGTCGAGAAACGTTGTTTTGACCAGAGACATAAACTTTTCTTTCTGTTCCCTATACTTAGGAGGCACTATCAATTCAATCTGGCCGGAGGAAACCGCTCTGGCAGTGCCATAGCCAAAACGTTCGTTTATACGGTTGCGAATACGGCTTGCGGTCTTGTAGTCAGGTTTATGAAGCGTCAAGCCTACACTATACTCATCAAGAACCTTCCCGCCAGCGAGGACGTATCCGAGTCTTTGATCTATCTCAGAGTCACTGATTTTGTCTATGAAAACAGGGCCTTTTGCACTGGCTATAACTTTTGTAGATATACCGAAGGTTCCTTTTGGCTTGAGCTCAGTACTATACAACCAGCCGTATTGCAAAGAAGTTGTCTGTGTTCCCGGCAGGGACACTACTTTTACATCGAAGGATTGGTTTTTGTAGCCTGTCGGCATTATCCCCTCCAGCCATACCACAGCGGTATTATTGCCGGCAATTAATTTTTCGACATCTATTTTCTGTCCGGGCGATTGCGTCAGGACGTATCGTTTAAGATACGATCTGATCGGTGGCGGGCATTCCGCCGAACCAGTCCCAGACAACCCCCCTACCAGTCCATATCCTTCGACCGCGATTAATTCAGGGGAGTGTACCTCAACCAGTGAGCCTATAGTAGTGCCCAAATCTATTATTGTTGAAAGCCCTTTTATTCCTCCGCCGGTCTGTGAAAGCCCCCTGCAGCCAGCTATAAAGAGTCCGGCAAGCAGTACAACAGTGATACTAATCGTAGTTTTCCTCTTGCCTGTATTCATAGGAAAAAACCCGAATCGCAATCGACTATTTACTCAAACCAGCTTACAGTACGAGACTCTAAATATACTAAACGGTTAATAGTAAATAGTCAATCTTTTATTCGATGAAGCTGAATATTTGGCAGGTAATAGTTCTTGTTCCTGGCCTGATGCCAACGTCAATGAGGGTTATTTTTGCCAGGTTTTCTCATGTTCAGATTGGCTGTATCGCGTTGTGAGTTGCTGAAAAAGTCTGTTTACTTCTTTGCTTTCAGCACTCTGACACCAAATATACCGCCGGTGGCTTGTCCGGGTGAAGCTGCGAATTTGACGGCAATTTTGTTTTTACCATTCAAAAGCTCTTTCGGAAGTTTGTAATCAACATCAAAAGGTCTTAGGCTTTGGCTTGGTTTCAGTTTCTCTTCGGTGATAGTTTCACCGTCAACGAGTACATTAAAAACTGTTTCTGTTCGACCTCCGCCGTAAGTAACCCTCAGAATCAAAGGCACATCATCAATTACCATAAGGTCATACGAGAACCAGCCACCTTCAGCTGCATATCGCCATTTAAGGCCACGCCCTTCTCGAATCCAAGATTTCTCACATTGGAAATTGTGGTCAACTTCCGGCTGTTGCTCACCGGGCTGAACGAAATCTACTGTGATTGCCTCCAGCTCTAATTTCTCTTTTTGAATCGTTTCAGATTCTT